>JAISYN010000125.1 GCA_031269915.1 Synergistaceae bacterium | reverse complement strand
CTCGCAGGGATATTATGTTTTTCAGATACTTAACTAACGGGAAGCGCAAATACTCCCCTCTATTTTTTATTATAGATCGGAATAAGCCCGTCTGTCTACAAGGAATTTTTAATTGAACGATAAAGCCGCCTTATATATTCCGGCGGCTTTATCGTTCGGTCGTTTTTATCCGGCTGAGTAATCCATGGCGGCGAGGTGCTGATAGTAGCGCCACTTCAGATTAAGCTCTTTTTCCTCCTCGGCAAGCAATTCCGCCGCCGCCGCCGGATCGGACTTTTGAAGAGCCTTGTAGCGGACCTCGTTGTAGACGTAATCGCCCAGAGGAAGAGTCGGGGTTTTGCAGTCTATGGAAAGGGGATTTTTGCCTTCCTGCGTGAGCGCGGGATTGTAGCGCATCAGTATCCAGTGGCCGGAATCGACGGCTTTCTTCTGCTGTTCGAGACCGCGGTTCATTTCGATGCCGTGATTTATGCAGTGGCTGTACGCGATAATCATCGACGGGCCGTCGTAGGCTTCGGCTTCGAGGAACGTCTTTACGGTGTGCGCGTCGTTGGCTCCCATGGCCACGCGTCCGACATAGGCCGATCCGTAGGACATCGCCATGAGAGCGAGGTCTTTTTTGCCCGTCTTCTTGCCGCCCGCCGCGAATTTCGCGATGGCCCCGCGCGGCGTGGATTTTGACATCTGTCCGCCGGTATTGGAGTATACTTCGGTGTCTAGTACGAGGATGTTGATGTTGCGCCCGCTCGCCAGCACGTGATCGAGACCGCCGTAGCCGATATCGTATGCCCATCCGTCGCCTCCGATGAGCCAGACGCTCTTTTTGACGAGGGCGTCGGCGAGGGTCAGAAGCTCTATCGCGTCATTCGATTCCATCCACGACAATTTTTCCTTGAGGAGTTCCACTCTGCCGCGCTGTTCGTGGATATCTTTCTCCGTAATCTGGCTGGCTTCGATTATCTGTTTCGCGAAGTCGGAACCTATATCGCCGGATAATTTCCGCAACAATTCCACCGCGAACTCGCGATGTTTGTCGAGCGTGAGTCTGTAGCCGAGGCCGAATTCGGCCGCGTCCTCGAACAGCGAGTTGTTCCACGCGGGACCTCTGCCATCCTCGTTGATCGTCCACGGCGTAGTCGGCAGGTTGCCTCCGTATATTGAGCTGCACCCCGTGGCGTTGGCTATGAGAGCCCTGTCGCCAAACAGGCTGGACAGCAGTTTTACGTAAGGAGTCTCGCCGCAGGCGCCGCACGCCCCTGAAAATTCGAACAGCGGGTGAAGAAGCTGCACGTCCTTGACGGACGAGTGGTTGAGTTCGTTGCGGTTTACATCGGGAATGCCGAGGAAGAAGTCCCAATTTTCCCTCTCCGTTTCGCGCAAGGGCATCTGTTCGGACATGTTGATCGCTTTTTTGGAGGCATCGGCCCTGTTTTTGGCGGGACAGTTGTAAACGCAAAGTCCGCATCCTATGCAATCCTCCGGCGCTACCTGCACGGTATACTTCATGCCCGCGAAATTTTTCCAGTTGGCGTCTTTCGATTTGAACGCTGAAGGAGCGTCTTTCAGGAGTTTGCTGTCATACACCTTGGCGCGTATCGTCGCGTGAGGGCAGACAAGGGTGCACTTGCCGCACTGGATGCAGATTTCGGGATCCCAGACCGGTATGTCGATCGCGACATTGCGCTTCTCGTACTGCGAGGACGCGGTCATGTAGGAACCGTCTTCCGGCATAGCCGACACCGGAAGAGAGTCTCCCTCGTTCACGATCATCGGAGCCAGCACTTGGCGGACGAATTCGGGAGAATTCTCCGCGACGGCGGGCCTGATGTCGAATTTCGCTGTTGGCTCCGCCGCGGCTTGTACTTCGAACAGGTTGGCGAGCGTGGAGTCGACCGCGTCGAGGTTCTTTTTTACTACGTCGTCTCCCTTGCGGCCGTAAGTTTTTTTAATTGATTTCTTTATGGCGCCTATGGCCTCGTCCTTGGGCAGCACGCCGCTTATCGCAAAGAAACAGGTCTGCATGATCGTGTTGATGCGCCCGCCCATGCCGGTTTCTTTCGCTATGGTCACGGCGTCTATGGTGTAGAGTTTGATTTTTTTATCGATTATCTGTTTCTGCACCTTGAAGGGAATGTGATCCCAGACCTCGTCCTTGCCGTACGGACTGTTGATCAGCAGCGTGGACTCCGGCAGGGCGTTCTTCAGCATGTCGTATCTTTCGAGGAAGGAGAACTGATGGCACGCTATGAAATTCGCGTGATGTATGAAATAAGAGGCGTATATCGGATTGGGGCCGAAACGCAGATGGCTCGTCGTAATGCCCCCCGATTTCTTGGAGTCGTACTCAAAATAGCCCTGAGCGTAATTGTCGGTGTCCTCCCCGATTATTTTGATGGAGTTCTTGTTAGCGCCGACCGTTCCGTCGGAACCCAGCCCGTAGAACAGACAGCGCACGCACTTCGGGTCTTCCGTCGTAAATTCACTGTCGTAGTCGAGACTGCTGAAAGAGATGTCGTCCTCTATGCCTACGGTGAAACCGTTTTTCGGTTTCAGCCTTATCAGTTCGTCGTAGACCGCTTTGACCATCGCCGGGGTGAAATCCTTGGACGAAAGGCCGTAGCGCCCTCCGATTACCGTCACCTCGGGGCGCGCCGACAATGCCTTGACGACGTCCATATACAGCGGCTCGCCGGGAGCGGCGGGGTCTTTGCAGCGGTCGAGGACCGCCACGGAATTGACTGTCGCCGGAAGGGAATTGAGGAACGTGTTTACGTCAAACGGGCGGTACAGGCGTACTATGAGCAGTCCTACGCGCTCTCCTTTTGCTACCATGCGCTCCACGGCTTCACGGGCGACGTAAGCGCCGCTTCCCATCATCACTATAACGCGCTTCGCGTTGTGCGCTCCGAAGTAGTCAAAGAGATGATAGCTGCGTCCAACCCTGGTGGCGAACCTGTTCATCGCCCTCTGCACGGTGCTGGGCATGGCCTCGAAGTAAGGCGTGCAGGCTTCGCGGGATTGGAAGAACGTGTCGGGGTTCTGCGCCGTCCCGCGAAGTTCGGGCCTGTCCGGCGAAAGGCCCCTGGCTCTGTGTTCGAAAACCAGCTCGGGGTCGATGAGCGCCCTCATGTCGTCGTAGTCCAGCGCTTCGACTTTCATCACCTCGTGGCTGGTGCGAAACCCGTCGAAGAAGTGCAGTATGGGGACCCGCCCCTCCAGCGCGGCCATCTGAGCGATGAGCGCCATATCCATCACTTCCTGCACGGAACTGGAGCACAGCATGGACCAGCCGGTCGAACGCACGGCCATCACATCGGAATGGTCGCCGAATATGGAGAGCGCGTGAGTCGCCACTGTGCGCGCGGAGACGTGCATGACAGTGCCCGTGAGTTCCCCCGCTATTTTGAACATATTGGGGATCATGAGCAGAAGACCTTGAGACGCGGTAAAAGTAGTGCCCAAAGCTCCGGTTTGAAGAGCCCCGTGATACGCGCCGCTCGCCCCGGCTTCGCTCTGCATTTCCACAACGCTTGGAACTGTGCCCCATATATTGGGACGTCCTTCGGCGCTCCACTGATCCGCCCATTCGCCCATATTGGACGAGGGTGTTATGGGGTAAATGGCTATTACCTCGTTTGTCGCGTGAGCGACGTAAGCCGCGGCTTCGTTTCCGTCGAGCGTGACTTTGGTTCTCGTTGACATGGTTTCATTTCCTCCCGTGAATATCCGGGGGTACGTCCCCCGGGCAGATTAAAAACAGTTACCGCTTAGCGCCTGTTTTCAAGTTGCGATGGCACAACAATATTATCATAATTATCTCAAAGTTCACTCAGCCCATATTCCTTTTTTTTCGGCCACAGCGATGACGCGATTACTTGCCGTTTCTCTTTGCAGAACGGCCGGCGGCGCGTAAACGCTCAGCAGATGAGTTCCGCGAACTGCTCGGAGGTCATGCCGAGTATATAGTCGCCGATATTCAATCCCTCAAGAGCGTTTTTCACAGCGTCCCTGTCGTGCCTGGTTCCGATAACGGCCGATTCCAGCCCGGATTTGTCCAGCATTCCGAAGAAATCCCCGAAAATATGGATACCGCTTATAACGCCCTGTTCGGCGAATACTTTCGCGCCGACTGTTCCGAAGGCATAACGGCGTTCGTACTCTATGTTGTATCGCGGAGAATGTCCGAAGTTCCACTCCCACGTCTCGTATTTTTCGCGCGAAATTTTTTCCGCCGCGGCAATATCGCTCTGAAGCAGCTCATACGGTTTGATTCCCGGCGCATGGAGCATGAAATAATTCGCGAGGCCGCTGAAAAAGTCCTCGACCGGCATGGGGGAAGCCATGTGGTCCGCTATGTTGGTGACGCGTTTGCGCACCGATTTTATTCCCTTGCTTTCCATCTTTGCTTCGCGGGGCTTCAGAGCGCGCGCCATATGCCCGAAATCGGCGCTGTAAAGGATGCATCCGTGGTGCATAATGCGGTCTTTCCTCACCGCCTGCGCGTTGCCGCAGAACTTCAAGCCGTCTATGACCAGGTCGTTGCGTCCCTGGAGTTCCGCATAAACGCCAAGCTCCGCGAGGTATCCGACGATGGGGTCCGTGAATTTTTCGTAATTGCTGAAGTCGCCGCCGCCAAGTTTGTGAATGAAGGTGAAATTGACGTTTCCGGGATCGTGAAATACCGCCCCTCCTCCGGACAGACGGCGCACGACGGCAATACCGTTCGCCTTCACGTAATCCGCGTCTATTTCCCCGGCCGTGTTCTGATTGCCGCCCACGATCACGGCCTTGGAATTCCTCCATAGAATTATCGCGTCAATATCCATATCCGTGAGTACGTACTCCTCCAGCGCGAGGTTGAAGGGCGGCCGCAGGGACTCGTTAATAATCAAATATGTCATTCCATGTCCGTCTTCGTTCGGTAACAACATCTCTCGCCTCGATCCGCGGCGTATCGCCGCCGGCTTTTATATACCCATATTATAGCGATATTGTTTGAAAATATTTTAAAAATCTGCAAAAAAACGCTTTTCTAAAGTTTCCCTTTACATTAACATATTGACAACTGCCGGAGGTTCGAAAACCCCGGCAAAAAAGGGAGGTAATGATATGGCGCTTTGCAACTATGTACAGACCGGAGACTGGAAAGGCGAAAAGCACGTGCCCGCCATCGAGGCTCCCGAAACCGCCGTTTCGGGAGAGGCATTCGAGGTAAAGCTGTGTGTGGGAAAGGAGATACCTCACCCCAACACCCCGGCTCACTACATCAAGTGGATAACGCTTTATTTCGTTCCCGACGGAGGCAAGTTCGCCGTTGAGATTGCGAACCTGGCCTTCGACGCTCACTCCGATACTATCGACGCGACGAAACCGGGCCCGGCAGCAGCGGAACCTTTCGGTTCGGTGAAAGTAAAACTGTCGGCGAGCGGGACTCTGATAGCTCAGTCTTATTGCAACATCCACGGCCTGTGGGAAAATTCAAAACAGATCAAAGTCGGATAAATGCTTTTGAAAAACAGGGGGGAGCGCTGCGCCGCAGACGACTCAGCGATCAGTTCAGGTTTTTCATCTCCCTCCTGAACCATATATAACCGAAAAATCCCCTCATGGACGCGGTCACGCTTATGCCGATCCATATGCCGTTCACTCCGACAAGATGGGCGAGCGCGTAGGAAATGGGAATGCGAAGCGCGTTGCAGCCTATACTCGCCACGAACTGAGGTATCGGCCGTCCCAGCCCTCTCATCGAGCCGAACGAGATGGCCTCCAGGCATCCGAATACCTCGCACATTGCCAATATCCGCAGATACGTAGCGCCCATATCGGCCAAGGCCGGATCCGGAAGGAAAAAAGTGAACAGCGCCCGGCCGGCGACCATAAGCAGCGCCATTACAACGGCGCCCCACAGACACCATGATACCAGGGCTATTCTCACCCCCTCCCTTATGCGGTTCCATTTCATCGCGCCGTAATTCTGCCCCACAAAGGCCGCCACAGATGTGGCTATGCCTTCGCCGGTGAGCCATGTGAGCGATTCGATATGGGTTCCCACTCTGTACACGGCTATCACTCCGGCTCCGAAACCGGCGGCGAGCCTGTTGATGAACATCGTAAAAAATGTAAATAACACGCTCACAACAGCAAGAGGCACGGACCATTTCAAAATCTGGACGATCGCCCCGCGATCGGGTTTTTCCAAAAAAACGAAATGGTCGAAGGGAAGACCTTTTTTCAAGGCCAGCGCCGCCAGCAGAATGCCGCACGCCGCGACCTGCGATATGGCCGTCGCTATTGCCGCGCCTTTGACGCCCATCCCAAGCCTGAAAATGAATATCATGTCGAGCGCGACATTCATCGCCAGGCCCGACGCGTTTATGACAAAAGGCACGCGCGAGTTTCCCGAGCCCGTAAATGTACCCGATACGGCGGCGGAGACGAAAACGGCCGGTACCGCGAGCGCCACGATCACGAGATAAGCTCTGGCGTCGGAGGCGACGTTGGCCTCCTTGACGCGGAAAAATCCTATCAACTGTTCCGAAAAAGCCGCGGCGGACGCGCCAAAGAAGATTCCGATAAGGAGCGCGAGCAATATGGAGTTCAGAGAAAATTTCCGGGCCGCGTCCACCTCGCGTCTTCCCAAACTCTGCGACACTCCTATTTCGGCGCCCATTTTGCCGACGATCAGAAAACCCTCGGACATCCATACATACATCCCGGCCAATCCCGCCGAGGCCACCGCGTCGCTTCCCACTCTGCCCAGCAGAAACATATCCACGAAGTTGTAGCTCATCATGAGCAGTTGAGTGCCTATTATCGGCAGCGCCACGAACAGCAGCTTATCAAGTATCGGACCTTCCGTGAGGTCGTATTTGAAATTCGCTTTTCCACTCATGAATGTAATCGCACTGCCTTCTCCTCAAAAATTTTCAAGATTTTCCATTGTATCATGTTTGAAGCCGCTGTTTTTTTAGCTCTAATAGTGCTATTCTTCCCTGGTGGGAGGAGCGGTAAAATGATGAAAATCAAAACTCTGGCCGTTATTCCGGCGAGGTTCGCGAGCACAAGGCTGCCTGGGAAACCGCTTCTGAAACTGGGAGGACGCGAGCTTGTCCTGAGGGTGCTCGACGGGGTGCGAAGCAGTTCGCGCGTCGATATGACCGTGGTCGCCACTGACGACGAGCGCGTAGCGTCGGTCGTGAAGTCAGCCGGAGGCGACGTCATGATGACCCCAGGCTCCCTGCCGTCAGGGAGCGATCGCGCGGCTTACGCCGCCCGCAGGATAGAATCAAGCTTCGTCCTGAATGTCCAGTGCGACGATCCGCTTGTCTCAGGCTCCGTTATAGACCCTATGATAGAGGCTCTCGAACGGGATTCCGGAGCCGGGCTCGTCGTATTGGCAAAAAAAATCGACAGGCCGGAGGATATAGAGCGCGACTCCATCGTGAAAATGGTATTTGACGAAGCGCGCCGGGCGCTGTATTTCAGCAGATCCCCGATCCCTTTTGTAAGGGATCCCGAGAAATCGCGGCCTGAATTTTTCAAGCACATAGGGCCCTACGCGTGGCGCCGCGAAGAACTTTTAAGATTCGCGTCATGGGACCGGACCCCTCTGGAAAGAGCGGAAAGCCTCGAAATGCTGCGATTGATCGAACGCGGCCGGACTATAAAATGCATTCTGACCGAACAGGACAGCATAGAGATAGATACGCCGGACGACGTCCGGTTATTTGAGAATTTTTTGAAAGAAGGTGTCTTTTAATGCCTGGATGGGAATTTTTTGACGAAAACGAGAAAAAACAGATAGACGAGGTCATGGAGACCGGGATAATAATGCGCTTCGGTTTTGAGGGACAGCGTAAGGCGCGCTGGAAGGCGCGAGAGATGGAAGCGGAGATATGTAAAAAGACCGGCGCCGCCTACGCCCTGCTCCTCGCGGACGGGACGGCGGCCATCACTACGGCTCTCGCGGCCCTTGGCGTCGGCGCCGGGGACGAGGTCATAATGCCTCCTTTCACGTTCGTTGCTACGTTCGAATCCATTATGGCCGCCGGAGCCACTCCGATTGTCGCGGAAATCGACGACACCCTCTGTCTGTCCCCAGAGTCCGTGCTGGAATGCATAACGCCGCGCACCAGAGCGGTAATGCCCGTGCATATGTGCGGAGCGGCTGCGCGCATCGACGAACTCCTGGAGATTTGCCGCGCTAAGAATCTCCTGCTGGTTGAGGACGCCTGTCAGGCGTTCGGGGCTTCCTATCGCGGCAAGCCGCTTGGGACGATAGGGGACGCGGGCTGCTACTCCTTCGACTTCAACAAAATGGTGACGTGCGGAGAGGGAGGAGCGATGGTGACGAACAGCCGCGAGACTTATGAACGGGCCGACATGTATCACGACCACGGCCACGATCACACGCTGAACGACCGAGGCGCGGAAGGGCACGTGTTCTCCGGTTACAATTACCGCATAACGGAGCTTCACGCGGCTTTGGGACTGGCCCAGATAGCCAAGATGGATCGTTTCATGTCGATTCAGAGGGAGAACAAACGCGTATTGAAGGAAAAACTCTCGGAGATAAAAGACCTTCAATTCAGGACGATGACGGACCCCGACGGCGACTGCGCGACTTTCCTGTCGTTCTTCATGCCTACCGAGGATCTGGCGCGCAAGGCCGCGGCGTCCCTCAAAGAGGCCGGCGTCGCCGGAGTATTCCACTGGTACGACAATAACTGGCACTACATCCGTAATTGGCGTCATTTCAAAGAACGTAATTTCATGAACGGGATCGGCTCCGACATATTGAACGGAATGCCGGATTATACGAAGCGGACGTTCAAATCTGACAGGTTGATCTCCCGATGTATATCCATAACTATCGGCTTGAAATGGAGTCCCGGCGACGCGCGCGGCATAGCGGAAAAAGCCGCGGACGCCATAGGAAATGTACTGTAAAAAAACAGCTTTTATCTATTCGGAAGACTGCGTGAGCGGGAAGGTGACAAAGCTATGACAGACGGCGGGCTCTCCACGAAGGATATTTGCTTTACCGGTATTTTCACGGCCATGATGATTGTAATGGCTCAAATAAGCATTCCCATGCCGCTCGGAGTTCCGATGACGATGCAGACATTTGCCGTATCGCTTGCCGGCGTCATGCTTGGCGCGAAGCGCGGAGCCATGGCCGCAGCGCTTTACGTTCTGCTGGGGACGGCGGGACTGCCCGTTTTCGCGAATTTCAGCGGCGGGCTTGGCATAGTGCTGGGACCGACTGGAGGATTCATAATATCGTTTCCCGTAATGGCGGCTCTTATAGGGCTGGGCGCCGGCAAAGGAGCGCACTGCCTGATAATCGGCCTCGCGGCGGGCACAGCCGTCAACTCCGCCGCGGGCATGGCGATGTTCTCAGCGGTCACCGGGCGTGGATTGGGCGTAGCTTTCTCCGCGTGCGTGCTGCCTTTCATACCTACCGCCGTCATCAAAGCTTTCGCAGCCGGAATGCTCGGTTCCAAAATTAGGGAAAGGCTGACCGTTTCGGCGTAAAGTGATAAATCGTCTATGGATGGGGAGGATTGACGGATATGTCGCGGAAAATAACGGTACTGCTAGGTAGCCCCCGCAGAAACGGAAACACGGAAACCCTGGCGGCGTCCTTCTCGGACGGCGCCTCCAAAGCCGGGTATAATATATCCACGCTCCGGATTCCCGGGCTCAAAATAGGGGGATGTATTGACTGCAGGCGGTGCTGGATGAACAATGCGCACTGTTTTTTGAACGACGACATGAAGGATATTTACGCCGCGATCGACGACGCGGAAGTGATAACGTTCGTCTCGCCGCTGTACTTTTATTCGTGGTCAGCGCAGATAAAATCCGTATGGGACAGATTGCTTCCTTATTTTTCACCGAAATCAAAAAATGACGTCCGCGGACGCAGGGCTGTTTTGATTTCCGCCGCTGCCGATAATGACGCTTCGTGTTTCGACGGGCTCAAAAAGTCCTTCGAGCTGGCATGTAATTTCGCCGGATGGAAAATAGCGGGAGAAATCCTGATCCACGGTTTGCATGAGGCGGGCGCCGCGTCGAAAAAACAGGAGTACCTCGAAACGTCTTTCGAAACGGGCAGAAACCTCTGAACGCCGGCGGGATCCTTTTCGGCGTCTGTATCTGTAAATGTTATAATGAAAGCCGTTCTGACGTAATAATATTATACGTATGGGGGAAAGAAAATGCTGAAACTCGGTTTGTATTCCTTCGCCGTCCCAGCCGCCAGGGGAGAGGAGGATCACGTAAAAAGGGTTCTCGATACCGAAATATGCAGGGACTGTTATCTGGCGCTGCGCGACGCTGTCAGGTACATAGGCGTCACGGAAGGCTTCAGGGATGTGCTGCGGGATTTTCCCGCGCCTGAAGGCGGAACCCCCTCCGGATTCCGCAGGGACATCAAGCTGGAGGCGGACGGCGTGCTCCGAGTTGATTTGGCCCGCGATATATCGCGCGGGCGAAACGGCCTTCCTCGCCCGACGAAAGCGCTTTATTCCGCGGACACTGCCGATCCGTACGAAGTGGAGGCGATAAGCCCTTTCATTGCCAATCTCACCTGCAACCCCGGAATCGTGTATGACCTTTTCATCAACAACCCCAGAGCTAACGTCGGAAACAAGTTCCGCACACGCGACGAAGTTATGGCGGAAATAGGGCGAGTCCTAGATCCGGGCGCCGATATCAGCGTCGAACTCAACAACCCTTTTGAGAAGGATTTCGGAAAACTTCTGGAAGAGGCCGAAAATTTCCGCGAGATGCTCGGCAAGTACCGCGTGGTCATCAAAGTTCCTCACACCGGGCCGGTCACGGCGGAAAATGTCGGTCAACTGCTGGAAGGCGACAGGAAACTCGAAAAGGGCTATGACGAAATAACAACGTCAGGCGCGATGCTGGGGCACACGCTTGCCCTGAAATTGCACGAACACGGCTTCCGGGTGAATTTTACGCTGATGTTCGAGCCTTTTCAGACTCAACTGGCTCTCCAGGCGCGTCCCTACTTCATCAACACTTTCGTGCGCCACAGGCTCGTACAGAGCATGAAAATAAAGGAGCTGATCAACGCTTACGACGCCACGGGAAATATCGCGAATCTCGAAGCCCTGCGCGCTTACTTCGTGAGCAACGACTACTATCCGCAGTCGAAAGCGGGAACAGACCTGCGCGACGTGCTTCGGTTCGGGCGCGATATAATCAGGTACCGCCGCTTCGAGGACGAACAAGGGTCCGACGGTCTGGACGGAATGCGCCATAATCTCAGGGTGCTGCGTAATTGCAATCTGCCGGACACCAGACTCATCGTCTGTTCCATGGAGGGGCCCTACAACTATCCCGACATCGACAAGCTGTTGTGTGAGCCGGAGTTCCTCGATATGAACGACAGGGTGGTAATTACCGCTCCTCCGGACTACCTGGCGCGCTTCACGTCGACTAACCAGGTCATCAGTTATCAGCGCCGCTTCATGAACGCCGCTGAAGGTCAGAAATAAAAAGGGCTGCCGTTCGCCTCAAGGCAGCCCCGTCGTTACTGTTATTTTTTCTTTTTCCCTTTCGGCGGATTTACAGCTTCTTTCAGTGCCTTACCGGCGCGGAACACCGGTACGGTCTTTGCCGGGATATCGATTACCTCTGTCGGTTTTTGAGGATTGCGGCCCTTTCGGGCGGCGCGGTGCTGGACCTCGAACGTTCCGAAACCTACAGCCTGGACCTTGTCGCCCTTTGAGAGAATTTTCTGGATCGCGCCGAAAAAAGCGTCTACAACCTCCGACGCCTTCGCTTTTGTCAAACCCGCCGATTTTGCCACTTCGCCAGCCAGTTCAGCTTTTGTCAACTCTCGTCACCCCCGTTTTTTTGTTTGCTGCTTCTGCTAAGACATTTTATCACTATTAACGCCGTTTTAGTATTTCAAACGAGTCATAATTCTTTGATTGACAGTGAAGTTGCATGACGTTAATATCATATAAAATTAATATGTATTAAGATATATGACGCCGGGGGATGAAAAAGTTGAAATTCGCTACTCGTTCAGTTCACGCAGGGAACGCGATCGACCGGGAGACAGGAGCGATTCGCAGGCCGATAACGATGGCCAACAGCTACGAACTTCCGTACGATCCGTCTGGCGTTAACTGGAGCGCGTCGGACGGAAGCCTGTATACGCGCAACGGCGGCGCCAATCAGAGATATCTTCAGGATAAGCTTAAATCGCTCGAAGGCGCGGAGGACTGCGTCGTTCTGGCCTCGGGTGTCGCCGCGCTGTCAGGCGTGTTTTTCGCGTTGCTGCGAAGCGGCGATCACGCCGTGGTATCAGACAGCACATACATAGCCGCGTATCGATTGCTCCACGAGCTTCTGCCTGGGAAATACGGCATCAAGACGACGCTTGCGGACAGCACAGACACAGAGACAGTCAAGGCCGCCGTCCGTCCGAACACGAAGCTGATCCATATCGAGACGCCGGCCAATCCCACGCTGAAAGTGAGCGATATTGCCTTGATCGCCGAAATAGCGCACGGCGCGGGAGCTTTGTTGTCCGTCGACAACACCTTCGCCTCACCCTATAATCAGCGCCCGTCCGAATTAGGCGCGGACCTGTCCGTGGAGAGCCTGACGAAATACATAAACGGGCATGGGGACGCGATGGGCGGCGCTGTATTAGGCCGAAAGAGCCTCATCGACAAAATCCGCGCCGAGGCGATGGTCAACCTCGGAGGAGCGATAAGTCCCTTCAATGCCTGGCTCATAATGCGCGGCGCAGTGACGCTGCCGCTGCGAATGAAACAGCATAACGAGGGAGCCATGAGGGTCGCGGGATTTTTAGAGGACCGGAAGGAAGTCCGTTTTGTCCGTTATCCCGGCTTGCCAAGCCACCCGGAACACGAAACGGCGAAGCGGCAGATGGAAAACGGATTCGGCGGCGTGATAGCGTTCGGGTTAGCCGCGGATCACGACGCGCACAATCGTTTCGTGAGCCGTCTTAAAATCATAACATCCGCGGTCTCGCTTGGGCACGACGAGAGTCTCATAGTATTCCTCGGAGAGAACGACGAGCGGCAGCATCTGTATCCCGAAGCGTTTCACGGCGGTTTTTTCCGCCTCAGCGTGGGGCTGGAAGATGCAGAGGATATCATAGAGGACATCAAGCAGGCTTTTAGCGCGCTGTGAGAAACCAGGCTACTCTCCTCAAGCGGGCTGTTTATTGAAAATCGATCTCGCGTACTTCTCCGCCAAACAGCTCTTTTCCATATTGAGCAATCTGTTTTCGTTTTTTTGAGAAACCCTGCAAAATGGCGTGATTGTCAGTTTTGTCCCGTTCTTTTTCCATTTTGCCTGTATCCGTCCGTCGAGCAATACCGTCGGGTGGACTATGCCGGTATTGGTGGTGGCGGCGCCTCTCCCGATACCCCCATCAGCATCTGGTCGAATCCGGCCGGAAAGAGACATCCGCCGCGCCTGGGACATACGCTATCATTCCTCGCTGTCGATGAAGTTCACGGATGATGTTTTGAGCGAGTATTTGTCCACTTTACGGCCCTGATATGCGCGGTCCTTGAGAATTATAGCAAGTTTCGGGCTGTCCCGGAGCGACGCTCATACCTGAATTTCCGTTACGGTAAGCTTTTGGAGAGTGTTTACCTAAATATAGATAGAGCCGCTCTCTGAATCAGAAGGAACTGATTAGTGGCTGTAACCGCGTGCCAGATGCGCAGAGTCAAATCGA
>JAISYN010000057.1 GCA_031269915.1 Synergistaceae bacterium | reverse complement strand
AGTATAACTGCGTCGAATGCGGGAAAGTATGTCCCACAAACGCCATAGCCCGCCTCGATGTGGAGGCGAAACGCAGGACTCGCGTAGCGCTGTCGAACCTGACGCTTTCGAGATGCGTGGTTATCACAAAGAACCAGGCTTGCGGCGCCTGCGCGGAGGTCTGTCCCACCCGCGCTCTCGTCATGGTGAACTATGACGACGATCTGGGACTGACGATACCGTCCTTCGACGAAGAGTACTGTATCGGCTGCGGAGCCTGTTTGTGCGTATGCCCCGCCGAGCCCGCCGCGTTCGAGATGAGAGGCGTGCCCGTTCAGACGCTCACCCCTGGCATACGGCAGGCGCATGAGGACGCTGACAGCGCCGCGAAGCCGATGACGGCGGATGACGATTTTCCTTTTTGAGAGGTGACGTGAATGAGTCTCGGTGTCGGAGAAATAGCTCTTTTGATAGTGCTGGCCGTCCTGGTTTTCGGGGCCAAACGCCTGCCCGAGGTCGGCAGGGCGGTCGGCGACGCCATGCGCGAGTTCAAGTCCGCGCTGAACGGAGAACAGCGCAAAAAGGACAAGTCGGAGGACGACATGGGCGGTGGATAAGGATCCGAGCGGCGCCGTCGAATGGAAGGAACACATCGAGGAGCTGAGGCGGCGTATATTGAGCGCGCTCGCGGTGTTTTTCTCCGCCGCCGCGCTCTCTTTCGCCTTCTCCGAGCGGATAACCGGGTTCCTTCTTCATCCTCTCCTCGAACTGGGCGTAAAACTTTACACATTTTCGCCCGCGGAAAAATTCATGGCCCACCTCCACATATCGGCGGCTGCCGGAGCGGTCTTCGCTTCGCCGTTTCTCATACTGCAAATCGGAATGTTCATCTGGCCGGGATTGAAAGGACGGGAGAAAACCTGCGCATGGTTCGCCCTGGTCGCCGTTCCGGCGCTTTTTGCGGCCGGATCCGCCGCGGCGTACAGGTTTTTCGCGCCGGTCATACTTGACTTTTTTCTGTCCTTCGGAAGCGGCGACGGAGTGGAAGCGCTGTGGAGCTTCAGGGAATATCTGTCCTTGCTCGCAGGTCTGATGCTGGCGACCGGCATAATGCTTCAGATGCCGCTAGCCATGCTGGCGCTCTTCGCCGCCGGCATAGCTGACCCTCGAAAGGCAGCCTCCGCTAGGCCGTACGCCGTACTGCTCATATTTTTGCTCGCCGCGATACTGACGCCGCCTGATGTGACGAGCCAGGTCATGCTCGGGGTTCCGCTCTACCTGCTGTTCGAACTGACTCTGCTTGCGGGGAAGATCATGCGCTCCGCGAAAAAGTGATCTTTTTCAAAACGGATCGCCGATTTTTATGCAGACGGCCGACGCCAGCACTCCGGCCAAAATCGCCTCGGGGATCCCGTTGACGGTTATCACCGACAATACCAGGCCGTAGGCTTCGTTTACCGGGATTCCCCTCACGGACGCGTATACGTCGCGGAACATGAAAAAGATGAGGTGCATCACGAGCAGCGTATTTGTCATGGAGCCCGCGATCCCCGCCGCGAAAAGCGACGTCAGACGCCATTGCGTGTTCGCGCGGCGGATGGAAAGCAGCCATTTGTGGACATACCAGGGCGTCACCCCAACCAGTATGCGCGGAATGAAGCATATCGCTAGCGCCAGCAGGCTGCCGCGTTCCGTGCCAGGCATCGGAATGAGAGGAGAGAACGCGAACGACAGAAGGTTCGGCATCGCAGTGTTCCGTATCAGGCTGGCGAGACCGAACATCGCTCCGAGGCAGGCCCCGATCGACGGTCCCAGCAGTATCGAGCCTATTATGACGGGCACGTGCATTATCGTGGCGTTTATAAACCCGAGGTTGATGAAACCTATCGGAGTAAAGGTCATAAGGAAAATTATCGCCGCGAAAAGCGACGTAACCGCGAACTTGCGAATTTTTGACGAAGTTCCCTGAAGTGCGTTCATTGTACGATACCCCGCCCGTTTAAAATAAAATATCTTACAGTATGCTGATTATACCGAAAAAAATGAAAAAAGGGACGCGCCTTGCGGAAGATTGCATGAATTTGCGGTGTGCGATATCATAAAACATATTACGGCGAAGTTAAATTTTTCCCGGACGGAGATGGCGGACATGGGTGAAAGTACTGCTGTGCGCGGACAAAAAATCTTTTTGAAAGTTCTCGCTGTGTTTTTGATTTTGTCGGGCGCCGCGCTGGAACATGCCGAATGCGCGGTTTTGACGGACGGGGAGATGGCGCGGACTCTGGCGCGGAAACTCGGAGATGAATTCGCGCCTGAATATCTCCGGGTGAAAGTGCTCGACAGTCACGCATACGCCGAAGCCAAGGGCGTCTACCTCAGCGGGGTGAGGGTCGATACCCTGAAAATAGAGGCCATACTGACATCGGCGGAGGCTCCGGAGGACGGCGGCGTCGAATCGCTCGCTTCGCTCATCGGCTACTCCTGGGGTGAAGTAGTGCTGTTGGCTGAGGATATCAACAAATATTTCGCGGAGTATGAGACGAGAGGATTCTCGAATCTGGCGGTGGTTTTCAGCCCGGAAGGTTTTCGGGCTGCGGGTATTTTTACCACGTCTCTGCTCTTTACTCTGAGGGTGAGATTGTCCGCTACCGGAAATTTTGCCCTGAAGCCGGATGGAGTGTATATCAGCGACGCGGCCATATACATCGAAAATCACAGGCAGCCCGGATTCATAATAGATCAAGCTCTCAAGCGGGCAAATCCGCTGATAACGTGGAGCGAGATACCGTTCAAAGTTGTGTTCAAAAATATAGACATGACCGAATCTTCGGCGACCATGACCGGAAACCCGCGCGATTTCGACGGCGGGGAAACGGCGGTGTGGGAAGGAGGGAATGCGGAGCGATGAGCGGTTTTCCGGCAGTGAGAATGAGAAGATTACGGGAAAATTCCACCTTGCGGAATATGCTGGCGGAGGTCACAATTGAGCCGAGGCAGTTGATACTGCCCATATTCGTCTGTCCGGGCGAGGGCGTGTCCGACCCCATACCGTCGATGCCGGGAGTCTCTCATTGGAGCGTCGATCGCTTGCCGGAGGTGGTGGAACCCGCGCGCGGCGCGGGAATTAACGCGTTTCTGTTCTTCGGTCTGCCCACGTACAAGGACGCAGACGGAACGAGCGCATTCGACCCGGAGCAGCCTGTGCAGAGGGCGCTCTCTTTTCTGCGGGAAAAATATCCCGGTATTTTTCTGATAGCCGATACGTGCATGTGCGAGTACGCGTCGCACGGGCACTGCGGGCGCCTGAGCCCGGACGGAAGCGTGGATAACGACAAGACTCTCGTCCTGCTCTCGAAAGTCGCCGTAAGCCAGGCGGAAGCCGGCGCGGACATGGTGGCCCCGAGCGATATGATGGACGGAAGGGTCGCCGCAATTCGCGCCGCGCTCGACGAAAAGGGCATGAGCGCCGTAGGGATAATGAGCTACGCCGCAAAGCTGGCTTCAGCTTTTTACGGTCCTTTCCGCGACGCGGCCGGCAGCGCTCCGAGTTTCGGAGACAGACGCGGATACCAGTTGCCGCCGACGAATCCCAGGGAAATTATAAGAGACGCTCTGATGGATGCGGACGAAGGGGCGGACATCCTGATAGTAAAACCGGCCGGGCCGTGTCTTGACATCGCGGCCCGTCTCAGAGAGCGGACCAGTTTGCCGCTTGCCGGTTATGCCGTGAGCGGAGAATACATGATGATCCGCTCGGCGATATCATCGGGAGCCCTCGACAGGGAACGAGCCCTGATCGAGTACCACACGGCGATAAGGAGGTCGGGCTGCGATCTGGTCATAACGTATTTTGCCGTGGAACTGGCCCGCATCTTGGGGGCTTGATTCAGGGACAGTTCGGATGTGAAAATGGCATTGATCCTGAGCGTAATCTTGTCAGGCAATCCGCCCCCAAAATAATGAAAAACGGCTCTATCGGCAGACGATATCGCAGGGACGCGATGACGACAATATGAATAAAGGTGTAATAAAGCACCAGAAGGAAGATTGGCAGCAACTCTTTCCATTTTTTTCTGCTCAGAAAAACTGAGAACAAACCCAGCGGACAGGCGATGCCCCAGCTCAACAGCAAAGACAAATTGTACAGCCTGAAAGCCAGGCTGTATTTATCACCCTCATAATTCGATTGAAAATTCCAAAACCGCTTGAACTTCAACCAGGCATTGCGTACGAATTCAGCTTTGTTGGCCATAATGTACGACTTCGCCTCCTCCGAAAAAGCCTTGCTGATCAGCAATTCATCGTTCAAGGCATGAATTTCACGCACTTTTTCCAGATCGACATCCGTATTCCAATCAACGCCGACATGCTTGTTCACAGGATTATTTCCAAGATAAAGATTCCACGACGCGGATGTCGTGAAAGGAACGAATTCGCCAAAAACACTCCAGTTACGTATCCACCATGGAGTCACGCATACGATGAAAAGAACGCACGAAATCAGCGTATATTTTACTCTCTCCCTCCAGCTATCGGTGACAAACAGACTGCGAGCGGCGATCAATACCGGTATCAACGTTGTAATAACTGCTTTCGTATACAGCGATAACATCATAGTAAACACAGCCGCAACAAAAATTTTATCGCAGCCGCCCCGCCACATATACAGGAAAGCCATTCCCCACACAAGGAAAAAGGTAAATATCGTTTCACTCATCGTGGTCGCCTGATACGCGAGAAGTGAAGGGTATACAATCACTGCAAAAAGCACGATCAACGCGGTACATCTGTTTTTAAATATGGAATATGCGATCGATGCACCTCCAATCGCAGTGAGAATATGAAGAAACGCCTGAAAAATCCTGACCGATCTGATAAAAACAGCACCGCCGCCGAACAATTTATAAAAGATAGAATATATCATTCCCGTCAACGGCATACCGAATGCCCGATAAAATCCGTACCCCACTAAAGAACCGGTCTCCGCAATGGAACAAGCCTCCCCGATATAAAAATTTTCATCCGGGAAAAAAATCCGGCCTGGGAGCAGAGCGTCGACGGCAGCGATTGCCGTGAAGCAGCAAATCAAAGCGAATAGCACTTTCCTGGACGACAGAATATCTTTCATGAATCTACCTTTTCCTTTCTTTGAACCACAACAGATTCAACTCGTTACGCTGCCTTTCGTGGGAAACCATCGTATCAAGAATAAAAGCGCATATGAAAAAAATTGACGCGACGAGGACAAGGGCTGACGCCAGAACAGCCAGCGGGACTCTGGGCGTATAGCCGAGCCGTATAAAATCGGAAACGGTCGGCGCCCCGCACAGCAACCCAGCCAGCAAAGCAACAGAGGCCAACGCGCTGAAAAACGCGAGAGGGTGATAGTCCTTCAATATGGAAAAAATCAGTAAAAGTATCCTGAAACCGTCCCGAAACGTGTTCAACTTCGAAACGCTGCCCTTCGGCCGGTCTCGAAAAGCGATCGGAACTTCGACAAAAGGCAGCTTTCTGTCGAGGCAGCGTATCGTCATTTCGGTCTCTACCTCGAACCCGTCGGAAAGAATGGGGATGTTGACGGCAAAACGCTTGCTGAACGCCCGATAGCCGCACATCACATCGTTGACCTCCGCCTTGAAGCAAACATTTACCAACGTCCGCACCAACTCGTTTCCAAAGCCGTGAAAACGCCTCTTATTCTCCCGATAATAATCGCCGCCAGTCAGGCGATCCCCCATGCTCATATCCGCAACGCCGTCCGCAATAGGCCGAATCAAATCGTGCGAGGCTTCGGCGGGACAGGCGTCGTCGCCGTCCACCATCACGTAGATATCCGCGTCGATCTCCCGGAAAATATGCCTGACGACTGCACCTTTTCCCTGCTTTGGCACGAATACGACCGTCGCGCCAGCTTCGCGGGCGCGATCGGCGCTGTTGTCGGTCGATCGGTTGTCGAGTACGACGATTTCAGCCCACGGCAATTCTTTTTTGAAATCGGAAACGACCTTCGCGATTGTGAACTCTTCATTGTAGCAAGGTATAGCGACTACGATTTTTTTTTCAGAGGACATCTCACTCGTTCCTTTGCCAAAATTTCCCAGAATACGGCCGCCAGGGATATCACCCAGCTCGTTTCCTGAGGGGTATTGCTCAAGGCCGGCGTCGGGCGCAGTATCCGCTATCAACTTCATTCAGCGAACCGCAGCCGGCCAGGGCGCAGATAGTCCGGCAGATAACACGGCTACAACTCAATCGCAACCGTGTACTTTTTGATGAAACCGGACGGGTGGTACGACATTTTGGCTTCGCGCAGCCCCGGATCGTCCATGTCCTCCTCCCGGTTTACCGTTTCGAAGGGCGCGCCCTCATGCAGCAGAAATTCTCTGTTTATCACCTGATAAGCGGCGTTGTAATTCAGGCTGGCTTTTTCGAAATGTATCATTATCATGCCGTCGCCCGCCGTTTCGGCTATCGTGTAAGCCGCTATCTGTCCCATCGTCTCTATCATGCCGCCCAGCAACTGCGGCAGTTTATCCCAGTTGCCCAGGATGTTGCGGATGATTCCCTCGTTTTCGGCGGATATGCTGTCGTAACTTCCGAACTCGCGATAGGATTCGCACCATTCCCTCTGGAACTCGGCGATTCTCGGCAGCTCGCGCGCGGTCAACGGCACGTAGCTGTACGGGTTTTGTTTCCTGAACTGGTTGACGCGGTTGCGCTTGCGCATATATTTGTTGCCGGACAGTTCGGCGAGATCTTTTGCCGCGTGAAGATACTCCCAGCTCGCGCGGTTTTCCGATATCTCGACCGCGCCGCCCATTTCGGCTTTCCATATTTCCGCGAGGGTTTCCGGCGTCAACTGAAACTCCGCGCGGCCGCCAAAGCGCGTTCCGATTATCTTTTCCCAGTCGCGGCAGGCGTTCCAATCGCCGGAGGGCGCCAGAAAGTGTTCGTTGGGGTATTGTCCTTTTATCCACACGAGAGGCTCTGTCTCATCGAACGCGAACTGGTAGCCCAATGCCTTTTCCCAGCATAACAGCACTCCGGACGAGTAGTCGGACGATTTTTGCGGCGTTGTTTTCCATAGTTCGAGGTAGCGGGATATGGTGTCGAAATTGACTGGTTCAAAGTTTAGCTTCACAAAAATGCCCCCATAATTCGGCCGGGTTATGCCTCTCCGCGGCCGTCACGTTATCGCAGATGAAATTATCTGATTTCCGCGCGCTTACGATAAATCGCCGTTAGGCCCGGTTCACTCATTAATTTAGCCCGGTAAAGTCATGAACTTGTTTTTTTCCGAGCTAAACCGGCAATAATATTACAAAATAACTTTATCACATTTCATGACTTATGCGTCGCCGCACTTGACAGTATAAGACCTACTTTTTAAGATAAAGCGCACAGAATGTTTCCGCGCTTATACAAGCGGAGAATACGTTAAAGGGGGAATAGGTTTGGCGACTCCGGCCCTTTTAGTCATGGACGACGATATAAACGAACCGAAAAGCGGGCGCGCCCATGAGGAAGGTACCCAAAGCGGGCTGATTCCCTCGGAACAGCCCAGATTCAAGGAGAGGATAAAGGTCGTCGGGATAGGCGGCGGAGGCAATAACGCCATCGATCACATAATAAGGTCGGGAGTCGGCGGGATTGAATTTCTGGCGATAAACACCGACGCTCACTGCCTTGAAAAATGTCTTTCCGTCGAAAAACTGGTGATAGGGGAAAAACTGACCAAAGGCCACGGCGCGGGGGCGCGTCCCGAAGTTGGGGAGCAGGCCGCGATGGAATCCAAAGAAAACATACGTTCGTGCCTTAAGGGCTGCGATATGGTGTATCTGGCGGCCGGAATGGGCGGGGGTACCGGTACCGGCGCTCTGCCCGTGGTCGCCGGGATAGCTAAGGAGATGGGGATACTGACGGTGGCCGTCGTGACCCGTCCTTTCGGTTTCGAGGGCAAGAGGCGGACCGCCAGTTCAAACTGGGGCATCGAAAAGACGAAAAAAATAGTGGACGCGCTGATAGTCGTCCCGAACGACAGACTGCTCATGTCCGACCGTTCGACCACCGTTCAGGAAGCGTTCGCCATGGCGGACGGAGTGCTGCGCCAGGCGGTGCAGGGCGTGACGGATCTCGTGACGAGGCCGGGAATGATAAATGTCGATTTCGCGGATTTGCGAAGCATAATGAAGCACTCGGGCGGCGCCGTGATGGGCGTGGGCAAAGGCAAGGGCGATAACCGGGCCGAAGACGCGCTGAAGCACGCCATGGAAAGCCCGTTGATGGAGAGTTCCATAAAAGGGGCCAAGGGCGTCATATTGAACGTGACCGCTGGCCAGGATGTGGGCCTCTTTGAGGTCAAAGAGGCCGCCGAACGCCTTGGGGAACAGATAGACCCTGACGCCAACTTCATCTGGGGCTTCGTCTGCGATGAGTCCATGGGGCGCGATTTACAGGAAGAGATACAGATGGTGGTGATAGCGACGGGTTTCGACATGGATTCCGGAGCGGATATCGTGTCCGATGAAATCTCCGCGGCCGATTACGCGGAGACAGGCCGCCGATCGTCCAGAACGTCCGCCGCGCAGGACGGTATGTTTATGATGGATTCCCCGCTCGACACGCCCTCGATCCTGCGCCGGGGCAGGCCGCAGTACAAATGAGAACGAGACTGACGGGGATGAAATATTTCTCTTCGTGAAAACCTTGCGGCGCTCCCTTGAGGCGCCGCGAAGTTTAAGGAGGGTGAGCGGTTTTTTGTTCAGGCGTTTATGCGCGGTATTTTGGGCCCTGGCCGCCGAGGCGGCGTTCATGTGCGCGCTTGCGGAGTGCGCCTCCCTCGAGGCCGGAGGCGCCATCCTGATGAATCTGAAATCGGGCAGCGTCCTTTATACGCAGAGCGAGGACGTGCGCGTTCCTCCCGCGTCGCTCACGAAAATAATGACCATGTATCTCGCCATGGACGCGATTGGGGAGGGGAAAATCTCGTCAAAAGACAAGGTGATCGTGAGCGCGCGGGCTGCGTCGCAGCCGGGCTCGCGCATGAACCTGAAAAGCGGCGAGTCGGTCGCGCTGGACGACCTCCTGAAGGGGACGGCCGTCGCCTCCGGAAACGACGCGGCTGTCGCGGTGGCGGAACATG
>JAISYN010000361.1 GCA_031269915.1 Synergistaceae bacterium | reverse complement strand
TGCATGTCAAAGCCCCGGAAACGTCGTCCGAGCAAGCTATTCCAAGACTCGTCCCGTCAGTCTCCATTTTGAACAGCGTCCCGAGTTTCGTCAGCCCTGCGTGAAGCTCAGGCGGCCCGAAATCTAGGGATTCGACAGCGGCGAGAAATTTTTGTATGGAATTATCGCCTTTTTGCGGCTCCATGGCGTGTGCCGATCTTCCGTGAACCTGTACCAAAACCCCGTTTCCGGTGCTTTCTACCGTCGCCCCGATTGGCATCAGCACTAGTTCGAGATTTCCGGCTGAAGCGCGGCGGAAAAACAGCTCCAGTTTGTCGGGTACAATGTTGAAACGATCGCCGCCTCTGATTGATGAGAGTTCCGGAAGCCGGGCTGTGTCCACGCCGGATATTTTACGCCTCATGATAAAGTTAATGATGCCCTTCTCACCGTTCACTACCGGGAACATCCCATCGGGTGAAAAACTCATCTCTGGAATTTCCTCGCTATTTTTATAACGTTCTATACAACGAAACCCGCTTTCCTCGTCAAGTCCGGCTATAATACGGAATCTGCGGTTGAGTTTGACGCCGGAGCCCGCAAGGGCTTTGAGAGCGTAAAGAGCGGACACGGCCGGTCCCTTGTCGTCGTTCACTCCGCGTCCGTAAACTCTGCCGTCCGCTATAGTCATCTCGAATGGAGGGCTTTCCCAGTTTTCCGCGTTTCCGGCGGGCATTACATCGAGATGGGCCAGCACCCCGAAAAGGGGGCCCTCTCCGATTTCGGCGTAACCTGACATGTTGTCTATGTTGGCGGTCCTGAAACCAAATTTTCGGGCCGTCTCAAGAAATTTTTCAAGCGCCTCCGTCATTCGCGGGCCGAATGGATGAGCATCGGACCTTTCGCTCTCTTCGAGCACGCTCGGAATGCCGACCAGTTCCGACAAACTCGCGAGCATATCGTCGAAACTGGCGTCGATCGAGCCGTGAATATTTTCAGTTTCCATAAAAACACCTCCTAATGAGTATGCTTTTAATGATATTACATCACGGCCGTCCTCTTGTAAAATTTGTGAGAAGTCCGGATGGCGGACCGGAATTCGAGGCCTGCGGGCCCTTGAGGACGGCATACGGCGTGAACGAATTGAAAAGCCGGATGTAAATCGGTAAACTTTTGATGTTATAATTATAAAAATTAAAAAACTTCAGTCATCAATATACTCGGTTACGAGGAGGGTACAGAGTGGATTTAAATAATCCGAAAACTGCTCAGTCTGGGACTCTCGAATCCATGGATTGCGTAGTGACGATAACGGGTCCTGAAAAGAACAGGGCAATAGAAATAACTGGAAGCGCATCCGCGAGATTCGAGACTGTGATGAAAAAAGTTATAGACGAAACGCTGGATGGTCTGGGAGTTTCCGAACCCGTCCGCGTGCACGTGCAGGATAACGGCGCTATGGACGTTGTGCTCGGCGCTAGGGTCGAGGCCGCTTACAGGCGATATGCGGGGGGTGGCTCCAGATGAGACGCACGATGCTTTACCTTCCGGGCAATAATCCAAGCATGCTGCTGCGCGGGCATCTCTTCGAACCCGACGGTCTGGTCATAGATTTGGAAGACGCGGTTTCGTCTTCGGAGAAAGATTCGGCGCGTATTCTGGTCCGCGAGGCGCTACGGCGGGGAGAATTCGGAAAGTGCGAAGTCACTGTGCGCGTCAACGCGACCGATACTCCGCATTGGAGAAATGACATAGCGGTCGTGGTTCCGTACCGGATATCAGGCGTTCGCGTGCCGAAAGTCGATAACGTGCGGACGGTTCGCGATATGGATGAGGAGATATCCGCGATAGAGGAAAAATCAGGAATTCCGCAGGGCAGCACTAAAATATTCTGTCTGCTTGAATCGGCGCTTGGCGTGTGGAATGCCTTCGACATAGCCAAAGCCTCGCCAAGGGTGACGGCGATACTGCCAGGAGGCGAGGACCTGGCCGCCGATCTGCGTACGAGCCGCAGCAAAGAAGGCTCCGAACTGGAATGGATAAGACGTATGATCATAATCGCCGCCCGCGCGGCGGGAGTCGACGCTCTGGATACAATATTTCCCAACGTGAACGACGAAGACGGATTGCGAAAAGAAGCCGGTTTTGTAAAACAGCTTGGTTACGACGGAAAGAGCGTCATACACCCCAATCAGATACCTATAATTCACGGCGTATACGCTCCGACCGAAAAAGAAATCGAAACAGCGCATAAGATAATCGAAGCCGCTTCCGCAGCCGCACTCAGAGGACTTGGAGCCGTTTTGCTGGACGGGCGCATGATAGACGTTCCGGTAATCAAGCGCGCCGAATACACTCTCATGCGGGCGGGGCTTAGCTGCCCCGAGGAAGGCTGATATCATGGAACGAAACGCAGTGAACCGCGAAATATCTTCTATAATAGATGGCTATGGAAGTACGGACGGCAGGCTTTTTGAAGGCGCGTTCGCCGTCAGGCCGTCGGGACGCCGCGCCGGAGCCAAAATCAGGGCGGCCATACCGAACGGTTCCAGCAAATTGTCGGGAAACATAAAGGAAGCCGTCATGGCTTCGGGCCTAAAAAGCGGCATGACTATATCCTTCCATCATCATCTGCGAAACGGGGATTACATTGTAAACAGCGTCATACAAGCTTGTTCAGAACTGGGTATAGGCGATCTCACCATATTTCCCACAGCTCTGTTCGATGTTCATAAAGCGATAATCCCTTATATAAAGAGCGGGGTAGTGAGAAAGATAATGGGGTCTGTCAATGGCGCGATAGGCAAACTGGTTTCCGAGGGCGGTCTTGATTCGCCTGTCGTCCTCCGAAGCCATGGCGGCAGGCCGAGGGCTGTGATATCGGGAGACGTGCGCATAGATGTCGCTTTCATCGCCGCTCCGATGGCGGATCGCATGGGCAATATCTCCGGGCGATCCGGCAAATCAGCCTGCGGTTCCATCGGATACGCTTTTACGGACGCCCAGTACGCCGATGTAGTTGTAGCGGTGACTGACAACCTGCATGGCTATCCAATTTCACCTGTATCCATACCGGGCATTTTCGTCGATCTTATCGCGGAGACGGAAAGCATAGGCGATCCTGCCGGAATAGTGTCCGGAACCACAAAAGTCACGCGAGATCCGATGCGCCTGCTGATAGCGAAATACGCGTCGCGGCTGATAGAGTCGTCGCCGTACTTCATGGACGGAATAAGTTTTCAGACCGGAGCTGGGGGAATACCCCTTGCGGTGACCTCTTTTATGAAAGAAGCTATGAAGCGCAGGGATATCCGAGGTTCTTTCGGGCTTGGCGGAATTACCGGCTTTTTCGTGGACCTGATGAAGGAGGGGCTGCTCCAAAAACTGTTGGACGTACAGTCATTCGATCTCGACGCTGTACGTTCGATAGAATCGGACCCTAACCACATCGAAATTTCGGCGGATTGGTACGCGAACCCGTGGAACTGCGGGGCCGCGGTCAATATGCTTGATATTGTCGTACTGGGCGCGACCGAGGTTGATGTGAATTTTAACGCTAACGTGAACACCGAGGCTGATGGGATGCTTCTTCACGGGATAGGCGGCCATCAAGATACCGCCGCTGGGGCGAAACTCTCTATCATAGCTCAGCCGCTTCTGCGTGGGCGCATACCGTGCGTCGTCGATAGCGTTCACACGGTTACAACGCCGGGTGAGGTCATAGACGCCGTGGTGACGGAATTCGGCGTAACCATAAACCCGCGCCGCAAAGATTTGTTGGACGCGTGGAGCGACTTCACGAACGCTCGTGATATACCGCTTGTCCCGATTGACGAGCTTGCTGACCGCGCCAAACGTATGAGCGGTACGATGGAACCGATTCGTGTGACCGACAGGGTAGTAGCGGTGGTGGAGTGGCGGGATGGAACCGTTATAGACACTGTGCGGCAATTGGAGAAGCGGCGGGAAAATTAAGAAAATTAAAGAAGCGCCTGTTAAATGTTCTCTGCGCGAAACAGTATTTCGTTCCGGCATGGCAATTTGGACGCCGCGCTTTGTCCGAAGAGGAGTGGTAGTCATGTTGAAGCGTTTTGCCATTTGCGTCATCCTTGTCTTAGCGTTGTACTCCGCTTCGGCGGCGAGCGATGTTCAATGGATGCGGGTGGATGAGCGCCGCGATTTTAAGGTCGGCAATACGGAAGATGTTATGGAAAACGCCTACGAGGAACTGAGGAACGTATACGGCGATGAGATGGACACGGAAAGTTTCAGGAAAAACAGGTACTACATCCATTCGCTCCGCTCTGACGAATACAAAGAGGACGTCATTGTGGTGATGATAGAGGATCGTTCGGCCGGCGATCCCGATTGTTACTATGAGATAATATTCGAGATGCCTGATATGAATGACCTGTCTGTGGGTGGATTATGGCTGGATATGCCTGTCTCCGATTATCTGAACACTGTTATACCGTCCTATTACGGGCCGGAAGATGTTTCGGGCGACATAACCGGCACGGGAGACGGTGAGACGGGTTCCGAATGACGCGGACGTCAGTTATTTGCGAGGTGACGTAATTGAGCGGGGAAGCGATTGGAAAACTTGCGAAAAAAATGACGGAGACCAGAAATACGGTTGTATTCACCGGAGCGGGTATGAGCACTGAATCCGGACTGTCGGATTTTCGTTCCAAGGATGGGATATGGAATGTGGAAGACCCGATGGAACTTGCGACGACCGGAGCAATGAAGGAAAACTACGACAAATTTCACGCGTTCTATTCGCGAAGGTTTGAACTGATGAGCGGCGCCTCGCCGAATATCGGCCATGAAATTCTGGCAAAACTGGAATCCCTCGGGCTGATTCGGTGCGTGATAACTCAGAATATAGACGGCCTTCACGCGGTTGCCGGTTCGAAGGCCGTACACGAGCTTCACGGGTCAGTGGGAAGCGTGCGCTGTATGGAGTGCAAAAAACCTTCGACAAAGGCGGACTTTATAACGCGCAAGCCGTGCGGTGTCTGCGGCGGCAAATTGCGCCCAGGCGTCGTTTTATTTGGGGAGAATCTTCCGGAGAAAGTTCTCGATGCGTCATGGAAGGCCTCGGAGGCCGCGGGCGTATTTATCGTGCTCGGATCGTCCCTGCAAGTCTCCCCCGCCAACCAGATGCCGGCGATCGCCAAAAGGTCGGGCGCGTTCGTGGCGATATGCAACCGGGACGTAACGCCTCTGGATTATCTTGCCGATTATTGTACTAACGATGGAATAGGGGATTTTCTGACGAAACTCGAAAAAGAGATTGATGTCCAAGTTTAGATTTTCATTTTACGTCTTCCATCGCCGCGGAGAGTTCTTCCCATATTTTGTAATTTGACGTGAGCAGTTTTTCTATTTCTTTTCGTTCGAGCATGAGCTTTTGAACACTGGCCGAAACGGACAGAGTTTCCGGATTACAAAGCAAATCGTCTATTTCGGCGCGTCTTGCTTCATTCCGCGTAATTTCGGCCTCCAGAGGTTTTATCTTATCGGCGAAAGCTTTTTTCATCCTGTAAAGTCTGTTGCGTTCACTCGCTTTCTGTCTGCGCCTCTCTCTGAAACTTTCCCGCTCCGTGTCCGCCACGCCTCCGGATGTTCCGGCAAAGAGCGTTTGGGCGCGCCGTTCTATGAACCACGAATAGTTTCCGGGATAATCGTACAGTCTGCCGTCCCTGATTTCCAGCACCCGTTCGGCGAATTTGTCGAGGAAAAACCTGTCATGAGAGATCACGAGCAGAGAACCGCCGTATTGGAGAAGCGCGTCCTGAAAAATCCCGCGGGTTTTCATGTCGAGGTGGTTTGTCGGTTCGTCCAGGATAAGAAGATTGGAATCCGACAACAACAGTTTGAAAAGTGACAAGCGGGACTTTTCACCGCCTGATAGCACGCGGACCGGTTTTTTTATGTCGTCTCCGGAGAATAGAAAAGCGCCGAGCAAATTACGTCTTGCGGCTTCCGTCATCGTCGAGCCGGTACGAGAGGCTTCCTCCCATACAGTGTGGGAGTAATCGAGATTTTGCGCGCTCTCCTGTGAAAAATACGCCAGTTTGACATTGTGTCCCAGTTTTACGTCCCCTTCGCTCGGAGGCTCGACGCCGGAAATCAGTCTGAGAAACGTGCTTTTGCCGGCGCCGTTAACTCCGACCAGAGCCACCCGCTCGCCTCTGTGTATTTCAACGTTCACTCCCGAAAATATCTCGTTGCTCCCATACCTTTGGGCGAGATCGCGCGTGCGTATAACTTCATACCCGCTCCTGGGCGCTTCGGGGAATTTTATCTTCACGCTTTTGCCGGGTTCTTCGCGTTCGTATATCTCCATTTTCTCAAGCTGTTTAATCCGGCTTTGTACCTGCGAGGCTTTACTCGCTTTGTAGCGGAAGCGTTCCACAAATCGTTCCAGATGCTCTATCCGTTCTTTCTGATCTTCGATGGTTCGTTCGAGGCGCTCGGCGGCCGCCTCTTTTTCAACGAGATAGCGTTCGTATCCCATCGAATAATGGGTTATCTCTCCGCGGGCGAGATCGGCTATTTCGGTCGATATGCCGCCGAGAAAGCGCCTGTCGTGCGACACGAAAATTATTATCCCTCTGTAGTCGCTCAGCCAGCCCTCCAGCCATTCCATACTTTCCGTATCGAGGTTGTTCGTCGGTTCGTCCAGCAACAACACATCCGGAACGCGCAGCAATATGGCGGCAAGCGCGATACGGAACTTCCAGCCTCCCGAAAATTCTCCGCACGGTCTTTCGGAATCGCCGGGCACAAAACCGAGGCCTCGCAGCACTTTTTGCGCTGCGGCCTCGAAAGCGTATCCGCCCCTATGCGAAAAATCGCGTTCGAGCTTTTCATGCAGGGCAAGCGCTGGTTTGAGTTCTAAGGCGCCTTCCCGCATTTGTGAGATTTTTCCCTCGGTTTCCGAGAGCCGCTGACGTATGGACGATATACCCGCGCTGTCCGACAGGAATTGCATTACGCTGCCGGAGCCAAGTTCTGCGAGATCTTGAGGTAAATATCCGATGTCGGTACCGCGGTCATATTCGATCGTCCCGCTGTCCGGTTCGGATGTTCCGGCGAGTACGCGCAGAAGGGTAGTTTTGCCGGCTCCGTTTTCTCCCACAAGCCCTGTTCTGGAGCCGTTCAATACCTGCCAATTTATATTTTTGAGTACCGTTTGCTCCCCGAAGGAAACGGAAACATTGTTTATGTGAATCAGGTGCGCTGTCTCCTTTATCGTTTCGTTGCACGCCGTATCGATCGGCGGTAATTTAAAAGATGCGCGTCAGAAAGCCGCCCTGTATATCTCCAGAACCTGATGCGCGGAATACGGCCTTGGATTCGTGTTTCCTATCATCTCTTCCATAGCCTCGTTCGCCAGCGTTTCGAGGTCTTTCATCATGACGCCGACCTCGGACATACCAGAAGGAATGCCTATCGAGCGGGTAAGGTTAGCGATGAAGCGCGTGAACGACTCGCTGTTTTCGCGTTCGGAATGCCATATTTTACCCTCTCCGGCTGCTATGGAGAGCGCGGAATATTTGTCCTGGGCGCTGTTTAAATTGAATTTTACGACATGCTGCAGGAGCAAGGCGTTGCACAGCCCGTGAGGAAGGTTGTACATGCCGCCCAGCGGATGTGCCATCGCATGAGTCAGGCCAAGTCCGGCGTTATTGAACGCCGTTCCCGCCAAGAAGCTCGCATAGCACATATCTTCGCGGGCGTCGATATTATCTCCTTCGAGTACGGCTTTTCGCAGACCGCGAGCCGCCAGTTCCACCGCCTTGTAAGCCTTGGCGTCTGTGACCGGCGTGGCGCTCTTGGACACGTACGCCTCGACGGCGTGAGTGAGCGCATCCATGCCGGTCGCGGCCGTAAGCGATGGAGGCATGGACATCATCATCTCGGGATCGTTTACCGATACGTTAGGAGTCATATGCCAGTCGACAATGGTAAATTTTGAGTGATCCCTCTCGTCCGTTATCACGGCGAACTGCGTCACTTCGCTGCCCGTTCCGGCAGTCGTGCTGATCGCTATGAGCGGCGGCATCGCGTGCGCGGTTTTGTTTATACCCTCGTAATCCTTGATATTGCCGCCGTTTGACGCAAGCAGGCCTATGGCTTTTGCGGTATCGATAGCGCTGCCTCCGCCGACCGCCGCAATTATATCGCCGCGTCCGCCCAGGTACGCTTCGAGCCCCTTTTCGACGGTCGCTACTGTGGGATTTGGCACAGCTTCGCAGAAGAGTTGAGTGTCAAGGCCTTCCGCCTTGAGTATGTCCGATATTTGTTTTGCCTGCGCTTCTCCGACATCTCCCTTGGAAGCGACGATGAACGCCGTGGTTCCATGAAGTATTCTGGCCTCCCGGCCTATCTCCTTCACGGAACCTCTTCCCACCAGGTTCAGCATTGGAATGTAATAGCGGCAATTCATAAGCCCCAATACCTCCTCAATTAAAATCGTTTTCGTTTATCAATTGGCTTGCATAATTTTTAATACAGGCACTAAAAAATTATGTTTTATATTTTTCTTCCAATTTACTCATCCAAAGACCAAGGCATATTCCAACAATCAATGTGCCAATACATACCAATGCGCCGGCGCTCATATAATTATAATTTATTGGAACAATCATAACTGTTGAGGCAAGTACAATTCCCACAACAAAATGAAATAAGCCGGTATAAGCCTTTTGTAAAAGTTTATTTACAAATGCCGAAAATGAAAAAAGACAGAAGATGAACCCCAACATTATTGGCAATAACACTATAAAATTCATTGTTTTAAATGCATCTACCATTGGTTTATACATACCAAGGTATACAAGAAAATTAGAAGGACTCATTCCGGGGATCAAAACTCCAAGAGCGATCAAAACACCCGCTAAAATCCATGTTATAAAATTAAGGGGAAGTTGAGTTTCAAAGAAATTTTCCGCTATATATAACAGGAAAAAGCTCAAAACAGCCGTTAATGCAAGAATTATACAATGTTTTTTGTTCCGCCCTTTTTTCCCCGCTTCTTTCCACAGCGAAGGTAATGTTCCAATTATACAGCCTATAAATCCCCAAAGAACCTGCGCTTCATAATTTTCAAGCAAAAAAGACAATGGCCTGGCCAAGAAAAACATTCCAAGAAGAGCGCCTATTCCTACCGGAATGAAGAATAATACATTTTTTATAAAATCTTTTGTGATATGAGCAAGAAAAGAGATTATTTTTTCATAAAGGCCAAATACCGCGGCAAGCGCTCCTCCAGAAACGCCAGGGAGTATGAAACCAGTTCCTATTAAAGCGCCTTTAAGTGCTCTTAAAGTCCAATCAACCATTTATTTTCTCCGTTCATTTTCTATATATCTTGTTTTATTTTATCAATACATTAACAAAAAAACAAAAATTCGGCCCGAATTGCGCATAACGTTCCGGCTGTATACGATGTTTTGCCAGCCCGAATAAGGGTTTGCGCAGCAAAGACCAGGGCTGGCAAAATGTAGGCGCAGTGAGCCGCGGGGGCTCGGGTACGCTCACGGAGATTTGACGCTTACAAAATTTTCTAAAATTTCACATAAAAAACTGGCTGCGACTCTTGCAAAGTCGCGGAAGTCATGCTAGAGTGGTTTAAAGTGGATTAATTAATCATCTAAGTGTCAAAAAATGTCATAAAGGGGGTGACGGCATCCGATGGGACTCATAGGAAACTTCGACCACAAGCTCGACGCAAAGGGAAGACTGGTTCTTCCTGCATGCTTCCGGGATGAACTCGGTCCAAGCGTCGTCGCCGCCGTCACCGGCAGCCAGTGCATCTCGATATATTCCGAGAAGAGTTGGAGCGCCGTTATCGAACGGCTCGAAGAACTTTCGGTGCAATCCTCCAAAGGTGACGACATACAACGGCGCATTCTTGCCAACTCCTATAAAGTCGAAATAGATTCGATGGGGCGAGTTTTAATTCCGGAAAAGCTCCGAGCTTTCGCCAATATTGTACAAGATGTTTGTATAAACGGTAAAAATAAAAAACTGGAGATTTGGGATTTGAGCCGCTGGCGGAATTTCATGAGCGAGTCCGAGAAACTGGTGCCGGAAATAAGCGCGCTAATTCCGGGATTATGATATGGAGCTTCACGTCCCGGTAATGACATCTGAGATACTTGATATTGTGGAATCCTGTATCGACGGCGATGATTCGACGTTAGTCGACGCGACGTTAGGAGGCGGAGGACATTCGGGAGCGATACTGGAAAAGTTTCCGAATCTGAAAATTATCGGTTTCGATCAGGACGCGTATGCCGGAGAACTGGCGGCGTCCCGATTATCGAAATTCCTGGATCGGATAAAAATAGTGCCGTCCAATTTCTATGAGATCGAAGAGTATGTCGGGGAATTTTGCGAAAACGGTGAAGTGTCCTGCGTTTTTTTCGATCTTGGCGTCTCAAATATGCAAATTTCGACGCCGGAACGCGGGTTTTCATATCAGAGCGACGGACCTCTTGATATGAGGATGAACGCTCTTGCCGACATTCCGAGCGCGGCTGACATCATCGAAAGGTCGGATGTCCATGAATTGACGAGGATATTTCGCGAATATGGAGAAGAACGATATGCGTCGCATATAGCGAACGCCATAACTAGGTCGAGAGACGGAAAAACCTTGCCGGCGACGACGGGGGAGTTGGTGTCACTCATCAGGCGAGCGCTTCCGGCCCCAGTACAGCGGAAGATGGGCCGGCATCCTGCCCGCAAAATATTTCAGGCGCTCAGGATAGCGGTAAATTCAGAACTGGAAGCACTTCCAAAGGGGCTGGACGGCGCATATAAGGTAACGCGCGATGGAGGAGTGATCGCGGTTATCTCGTATCACTCTCTGGAAGATCGTATCGTAAAGCGGACGTTTCAAAGCTGGGGTAAAAGCGGGAAAGGCGATATCATAACGCGTCGTCCGAAAATTCCGTCGGAAAAAGAGAGACGCGAGAATAGAAAATCACGGAGCGCCAAGTTACGGGCCTTTAAGATTGATAAATCCCGCAAAAATATCGAATAGTCTACAAGGAGGTGTTGTTCGATATGAAAAAAATTAAAAGATATGAGAAAAGAAGCAGGCAGTCCGCTTTATGCGTGTTGTTTTTATTCGGCATGCTTATTTCGGCTCTGTCCCTCGGAGGTATACGTCTTTACGCTCTTTACATTGAACACAGGCTCGCTGACTGTTCCAAAAAAATAGAGGCTGTCGGCGATAAATACGCGATGCTGGAAGAATATTACGCGTCTCTGCTTTCTCCTTCCAGAATATATGGCTACGCTAAATCGGAGCTGAATATGGTTACAGCGAGCGAAGTGGAAACTATAAAGCTCATGTCTGAATCTTACATAGGAAGGGAAATTGCAGATTCGCCGCCTGGTTCGTCCGGAGCGGTTCAGAGACCGGGCGAGCTGAGCCGTACGTTGGTCGGTACAGCAAATGCTAAAGACTAGTTACTCAACTGAAAAGGAACGCTGGGGCACAAAGCTGGCGTGGTTTTTATGTTTTAGCCTGATAGCGGTACTAGCCGCTCAGACTATCAGTGTGCATGTGTTTCCGGACGAGAGAATATCACGTCAGTCTCAGAGGCAATACTGGGCGCAAGTGCCGGTTTCGACCTCACGGGGGGACATACGGGACAGAAATGATGTCCCACTGGCTATTTCAGTTCCGTCGGTAAGTTTTTTCATCGACCCGATGTACTGGTCGCCTGCGAGCGCAGATGTGCTGGAGCCCTTTTTGGGGAAAAACATTGCCGAGAAATTTTCCAAAAAAATGTCGGGCCGTTTCCATTGGGTGATGCGAAAGGTTTCCATGGATAAGGCCAACCGTATCATCGATATGAAAATACCCGGGCTTTTTACGATAAGAGAGAGTCATCGCATGTACCCACACAATGAATTGGCCTCTCATGTAATTGGTTTTTGCGACACCGACGACTATGGTTTGAGCGGCATCGAAAAAGAGTGGAACAATGTGCTTTTTTCGCAGCCTCAAAACAGGATTTTCGCGCGTGACGCAAAAGGCAGCCTTCTTGATTTGATAGGCAGCAATGCCGGTACTCTACAGCGCGGAGGCGGTTCGATAAAGCTAACGCTTGATTCGAGAATACAACAGATAGTCGAGTGGAAATTAAAAGAAGGCGCAGAGGGCACCAATTCCAAATGGGGAGCTGGAGTATGCGTCAATCCGCAGACAGGGGAAATACTCGCCATGGCAAGTTATCCCCGTGTTGACCTCAACGACAGAAGCAGTTTCAAAAATACAGACATGCTGCTTAATAATGTGATAAGCCGCGTTTATGAGCCGGGCTCCACTTTTAAACCGATAATACTCGGCATAGCGAAAGAAACAGGGCTCGTCTCCAATGGGGATCGATTTTACTGCAATGGCAGAACAGCGGTAGCGGACGGAGTGATAAGGGACGTGTCGGCGCACGGAGATTTAACGCTCGAGGGCCTCCTCGTGAAGTCTTGTAATACTGGGATGGCCACTATCGGAAATAAGATGAAAGCCCATGAAACGTCGGGGCTTCTTCAGCAGTTTGGTTTCGGAATGAGATCGTATATTGAAATATCCGGCGAAGAAGAAGGCCTGCTTCGCACTCCTGAGGAATGGCTCGGCATGACGAAAGCCAATGTGGCCATTGGTCAGGGCCTCGCGGTGACGCCCCTGCAGCTTGCGATGGGTATAAGCGCCATAGCCAACGGAGGAGAAGTTTTAAAGCCGTATATCGTCTCTGAGGTAAAAAAAACTGACGGAGAGATAATTCATCAGGGAGGCAAAAGGGTCAGGTGCGCCGTTTTGAGCAATCAAACGGCGTCGTGGCTAAGAAACGCGCTTTATAAAACAGTGGAGACGGGGACGGGAAAAAGCGCGAAAGTCAGAAACATCGCCTTGGCCGGCAAGACCGGGACAGCGCAGATGGCAACGTCGGGCGCTTATATCAAAGGACAGTACGTAAGTTCGTTTATAGGTTTCTGGCCTTATGAAAAACCGGAATATCTGCTGTTGATAGTACTGGGGGAACCGAAAGGCGGCAAATACTACGGCGGTGAAATCGCCGCTCCTGTTTTTAAAGCTATAGTGGAAGATATGGCACAATTAGCACTGCTGGCAAGTGAAAATAAAATGGTGGAAATTTCGAGCTAAAAGGAGGCGAAGCGGGAGTGAAGCTGGTCGAATTGTTTGACAAACTGCCCGCGCCAGGAAAATCTCTTGTTAACTGTCAAGCGGCTGTTCCTGATATCATCCGGCTTGAATACGATTCCCGCCGTGTGACGAAGGACCTGGGAGGAATGATATATGCCTGTGTAAAAGGCGATAACTTCGATGGTCACAATTTCGCGGAAGACGCGGTGTCACTAGGAGCCGCGGCTATTCTTTCTGAATTTGAACTGCCCGTGGATATCCCTCAGATTGTCGTTCCGAGAACAAGAGCAGTTATGGGGGCGGCGGCCTCGATCCTTTACGGAAAACCTTCCGATAAGCTGACGATGATCGGTTTCACTGGGACAAACGGCAAAACGACGACTTCATACATTACGAGAGCCATTTTATCCGAGTCGGGAGCCGGTGTCGGGATGATTGGAACGATTGTTTATGACGACGGAGCCCAGGAATCGTTTGCGGATCGCACGACTCCGGAAGGCCCCGACATTCAGTCGATGCTGTCGAGGATGGTGACGAATGGAGCGAAATACTGCGTCATGGAGGTTTCTTCACATGGATTAGATCAGGGACGCCTCGAAGGATGCCTTTTTGACAGAGTCGGTTTCAGCAATCTGACTCCCGAACATTTGGAATATCATGAAAATATGGAACGTTATTTCGAGGCGAAAAAGACCCTTTTTTCCGCATATGTCCGAGGCGGATGGATTGGCGCCGTAAGCGCCGATGATGAATATGGGCGCAGGTTGATTAGCGAATTTGGGGAACGCATCCGGGGTTTCGCAGTGAACTTGGAATTGATGCCTGTTGGGCGGAATTACGTCGCCTCCGTCGTGGAATCCGGAATAAATGGCATGTCTGTTTTGATTCAATATCCTAATGGCCGTTCGTTCACTGTTCAGTCGCCTCTGATCGGAAATTTCAACGCGTCCAATATCCTCGAAAGCGTCGTCATAGGCGAATCTCTCGGTATGGACCACGACGTCATACGCGCCGGTATACTGCGCTGTCCTCAGATTCCGGGACGGCTCGAACGTCATTCTTTTTCGAACGGCGTCACTGTTTTTGTCGATTACGCGCACAGTTACGACGGAATGAAACAGATACTCGGAACTCTTTCCGGTCTTCAAAAGGCTCGCATAAGGGTATTATGGGGAGCCGGAGGGGATAGAACCCCGTTGAAGCGTCCGATAATCGGCGAAATAATGGCGAAAATGGCATATCACGTCGTTATCACCACCGACAACCCGAGGAGCGAGAATCCATCAGCAATAGCGTGCGACGTGGAATCCGGGGTGAAAAGGAGCGGAATAAACGTCAGATGTGACACTATACTTGACAGACGGGAAGCTATAGGGTTCATACTCGATTCCGCTGAACCCGGGGATATAGTCCTGGTGGCGGGCAAAGGGCCTGAACGGTTCATCGACTTCGGCACACACAAAATACCTTTCGATGACTCCGAAACGGTAAGGGAATGGGCTGCGGAGCGTTCATTGGAGGTGATGCGGGATGACCGCGCGTGATTTTTTTACGTTAGAGCAGGCTGCCGGGATCATTGGCGGCGTTTTTATGCGAGAGAATCTTGGAGGCGCTCTCCTGCCGCGGAACTTCAAGATTGACAGCCGCTGTGTAAACGAGGGCGACGGTTTTATCGCAGTAGCCGGCGCCCGTGATAACGGCCACAATTACATAAAGAACGCGATCGAGAGCGGAGCGGTGTGCGTTCTGCTGGAGCGCGAATTTTATGAGAAGCACATTGAAACCTTGTCCAATTTCGAGGCGATGTTTCTTTCTGCAGAAGATACCGTAGCATCCGCGGCAAAATTAGCGCGCGCCTGGCTTGATGAAGTATCCCCGCGGGTGATAGGTATAACGGGAAGCGTGGGTAAGACGACGACGCGGGAGTTTTTGAATAAAGCCCTGGAAAAAAGTTTCAGGACTCATTCGGCGATAAAAAGTTACAACACCCTTATAGGGACGGCTATGACCGTACTGGCAATGCCGAAAGACACCGAGATACTCATCCTGGAATTGGGGGCGAATCATCCGGGAGAGATTTCGGCGCTTGTCGAACATTTTCCGGTGACACACAGCGTCATAACCGAGGTTACCGACGCCCATCTGGAGGGTTTCAACGACATTAAGGGTGTGCTCGACGCCAAAATGGAGATAACGGGATCGCGCAGGCTGGAATATTTGTCTTATAATTCCGATAACGATTTATTATCGTCCGCCGTCGTGAAGATGCCAAACGGCGAAAAATTTAGAAAAGATGGGATAAAACAGGTTGGGGTCGGGTATTCCAGTTCGAATATACGTATATCGGACGTCAGGCAGTACGTTGGAGAGGGTTTAACTCCCATCCTCTCGCTGTCTCTTTCGGAAAATGACAGAAAAGTATTTTGCGAGGCTCCGGTTTTCGGGAGACAGCACGCCAAAAACATCGCTTTCGCGTATGCTGTAGCGATACAGATGGGGATGACCGACGGGGATTTTGAACTAGCCGCGTCCAATTTCAAGGTTCCGTCCGGCAGGGGAGTGATTGGCCGCGGGAAGAACGGATGCATTCTGCTTGACGAGACCTACAACGCGAACCCATCCTCCGTTTCTCACGCAATTAAAAATGTGCTAGAAATGGAACTGACCGGGGACATCAAACGCATCGCGATACTGGGGGGAATGAGGGAACTCGGGCTGGAATCCGACAGGCTGCATGAGGTTATTCTTAGCCGGGCTGCGCTGTTGGATGAGATATATCTTATAGGTTCCGAATGGAATGTGACGAGCAAAAAGTATGAATCCATCAAAGGCGTCTGGAAATCGGCGGATGATTTTATCGCGGATTTCGGTTTTGGTTCCGTCGAACGTGCCGTGATACTGCTCAAAGGCTCGCGGTTTTATGGAATGGAACGTATCCTTCCGTATCTCGAGGGATAAAAATATGATGATGATAACTCTCTCCCTGTCTTTTATTTTTTTTGCGGCCGCCGTTTACTTGGAAGGTCTCTGGATACACATCATGAGATACATGCATATTGGAGAAGCAATAAAAGACTATGGACCTCAAGAGCATAAAAAAAAGAAGGGGACTCCGGGAATGGGAGGCATCGTCGTTTTCATTCTCGCGCCCGTGATGTCATACTCGGCTTATTACTGTGATTTATCCGGCGCAAGAGAGATTTTTTATATATGGTCTTTCCCTCTCCTGGCGGGGTTAGTTGGCCTTGCCGACGACATATTGAAGTGCGTACGTAAATCAAGCGAAGGGCTGGCGAGCTTTCAAAAACTTCTACTGCAATTAGTCGTGAGTTCTTTATGGGTTTATCTGATTCACGACAGAGGAATATTCGTGATCCCCGATCTCGCCTTGCCGCTTCATATAGGGGCGCCCGTGCTCGTCTTTATCTCTGCCGGGGCGTTGAACGCAGTAAATGTGACGGATGGCTTGGATGGACTTGCCGGAAGCGCGATAGCTGTGTCGCTCGTTTCGATCTTCCTCTGGACGGATAATCAAGCGGTGCTTATATCGGCGTCGTTCGGGCTCTCTGCGATATTGGCCTTTTTGTGGCACAACTCCAATCCGGCTATGGTATTTATGGGAGACGTAGGGTCTCATTTCTGGGGGGGACTGCTCATG
>JAISYN010000293.1 GCA_031269915.1 Synergistaceae bacterium | reverse complement strand
GGCGGCGCCGGAGGGGCGCCCGGAACCGCCGGGATAAACGGAGAAACCGCCTGGCGCGCTGGCGGCGCGCCCGGTATTGCGTTGAAGACGGGTACAGGAGGCGGCGGCGAAGGCTGAATGGCGGGGGAGACAGTCCCCACGGCCGGAATTTGCGGCGGCGCTGCCATCGGCGGCGCCGGAGGTGCTCCCGGAATCGTAGGGATAAACGGAGAAACAGCCTGACGCGCTGGCGGCGCGCCCGGTATCGCGTTGAAGACGGGTACAGGGGGCGGCGGCGAAGGCTGGACGGCGGGGGGGACAGTCCCCGCGGCCGGAATTTGCGGCGGCGCTGCCATCGGCGGCGCCGTTCTGGCTGCCGGAGGTTCCGCCGGAGCGGCTGAAATTGGCGGCAGCGACGGAACCGCTGGCTCCAAATCCTCAGGTATGTTATTCGCCGGTTCTTGTCTCGCCGTATTGAAAACGTCTGTCAGTGATCCTCCGCAGAGCGGGCAAAATGGCTTGTCCCAATCAATGATATTATTGCACCGATTGCATTTCTTCATCTTCAAAACGTCCTTTCGGAGCGATTGTTATTTCGACTTATGCCAGATCGCCTTTATTATATATACTTGACTAAATATTAACGCAATTTTTGTGAAATTCAATATAACGCGGCATATTTCGGCAAAACGAGCTTGCTTCCATCAACATTCACCCCTCCAGCCGGGTTGCAGGTCGAATACGGCTGTCACCGCCGTATGGTCGGAAGGGCGCTCCATCGCGCGAAGCTCTCTCGCGGCGTACGCGTCAACGCTCGTATCCGCTAAAGCTCTGGTGGCGAACAGATGGTCGATTCTCCAACCGATGTTTTTCTCCAGAGCCCCTTTGAGCCTGTAATCCCAGAACGAAAATTCTCCCGGATCGGGGCGATGTTTGCGGAATACGTCGACGAAACCCCATGAAATGACTCCCGACAGAGCCGTCCTCACTTCTTCGCACACGCAGACGTGCTCCCGTTTGTTTTCGGGATGAGTCACATCAATGTCTGTGGGTACGACATTGATGTCCCCGGTCCAGAGCAGTTTGCCGGACGGTTTGTAGGCCCGGTCGAACATGGCGCGCAGCCGCTCCAGAAAGCGCAGCTTGTAGCTGTAGTCCGGGCTTCCCATCTCTTTTCCCTGGGGGACGTATGTGCAGATTACGTCAATATCTCCGAATCGCGCGCGGAGTACGCGGGCTGAGTCCTGTTCCGTGTCGTCTCCGTCCCCGAAGCCCGCGCTGAAACTGTCCGGCGGTATCCGGGAGACTACGGCGACTCCGTTGTAGGATTTCATTCCGCTGTACGCGCAGGCGTACCCCAATTCTTTGAAAAAATCTTCCGGGAAATCCGCGTTTCGGCACTTTGTCTCCTGAAGACACAATATGTCGGGAACCTCGCCGCCGCGCAGGAATTTTTCGACAATGGGCAGGCGCGCTTTGATTGAATTTACGTTGAACGTCGCTATCCGTAAGATCGACATTATCCGCCGTCCTCCAAAGAATTCCGATTATTTACCATCCATATCCCTATCATCGTCAGCGCGCCTCCTATGTATAAAAACGCCGTGAATCTCTCGCCGGTCAGGAAATACGCCACTACGGCCCCGAATATCGGCTGAAGGAACATGAACGCTGAGACGTTGGTCGCGGGAAGTACCGACAGTCCGTCGTACCACATCAGATAGCAGATGCCGGAACAGACGCAGCCGAGGAATATGACGGAGCACCACCCTTTCACCGAGACGTCGAGCAGACCTGAAAATTTTTGCGGCGCTATAAAAAACACGAGCGCCGACTGCATTATCAGGGCGAGCAGATTCACCCAAAAAATAGAGAAAGCCGGAGAGTGATTTTTCAAAAGCTTCCGCGACAAAATCTGGAATACTCCCCAGTTTATGGCGCTCACGGCTATCATGAGGTCCCCAAATCCCCGGCCGGCGTTAGATCCCAGGTTTCGCGTGCCCAGGCCTAAGATCAGCAGGACTCCGAGTCCCGAGATGACAAGGCCCCCTACGGCGAGCCTGTTGAGTTTCTCCTTGAGGAATATCCAACTGAGCAGCGCGACGAACGCCGGCGTTCCCGCTATCATCCAGTTCGAATTCGCGACTCCGGCGCTGCGCATCGCCGCGAATTGAAGATTTTGATGGAACGCCACGCCGAAGAACGCCAGTATCATGAAAGGTATTACCTCGTCGCGAAAAGGTCTTCTGTAATCCCCCCTGTACATGACGGCGGGAGTGATTATCAGCATCCCGAAGAGAATGCGGAACCATACCGCCAGGAAAGGATGTATTTCGCTGACCGCGATTTTCATAGAGGCGAACGACGCGGCCCAGGAACATACGCTCAACGCGACTTCGGCGCTCGCTCTGCGGGGAGAAATCACACTGGGCGCCAGTATTGATCGCAAAATAATGTTTTTCGCCTCCTATCCTTTGGATTTTTGCGTAGCGCTAAGCGGAACATTGCGGTTACATGCGAAATTATAGCATTTACCGCGGGGTAATTGCGCGTTAAGGAATGCTGATTCGCATAAACGTCATTTGCGCGGATTGATGTGCCGAAAATGCTATAATTATGAAAATAAGAGGACGGGAGGCGCAGAATTGACAGGGGTATCGGTGATTTCGCATGCGAGTGACGCTGTCGCGCCGCACAGGACATCGGGAGCTTTAGCCCTCGCGGAACGCGGCGTGCTTACGCGGGAACGGGCTCTGAAGGCTTCCGCGCCCGGCGGGTTCTCTCATACCACTTATAAATACGCCGTCGGTCCCGACGGTGTTCGGTACATCGTCGGCGCGGAAGTATCGATCGTCGCTCCCGAGGATGTGATCGACCGTATCCGGGGCTCCGGTACGCGGAAAAACCTGTCACCCCGCCAAAGCCCGGCCCGCGGCGCCGGGTTGTCCGAAGAGCGTCCTTACGGGCGGGACGGAGCGGACATAGCGGAACTCGAACAGACGGAACGCGAGGTCATCGCTCACGAAAACGCGCATAAAGCGGCCGCGGGGCGTTTCGGCGGTCCCGTGCGTTACACCTACACTACCGGCCCGGATGGAAAGCGTTATATATCAGGCGGCGAGGTTCCGATTCACACTCCCGCTACGGACGACCCGGAAGAGGCCCTTCGAAACGCCCGCCAGGTGATGAACGCCGCGCTCGCGCCGGGAGACCCGTCGTCTCAGGATATAGCCGCGGCGGCGAGCGCCTCCGCTAAGGCCGCGTCCGCTAGAGCGCGCCTTGTTTCGGAGAAATCGGGCTCGTCTCCCGTCTCCGCGGAAAAAGCCGTCGGCGGCTACCGGGGCAGCCTCTCTCCGAAAGGCCTATGGGCCTCAAAAAATCCAGCGCCTCGTTCCCCGTCGTTAGACATAGACGCGTAACCTAGCGGCGCGCCGCATTTCCGTATCGATAGAGGGGATATCCCCTTTCGGATTGATTCTTCTGCTGTCCTTCTCCCCGCTGCTATCGCTCTTTGCGTCATTGGCGCAGGAGTTTCGCGCGGTTCTCCGGTGTGAGCGAAAAGACGCTCGTCCGTGGCGATGGCGGGCCGCCGTCGCCGGCATGCTGTCGGGCATGACCATTCACAAGTTGACGCGGAAGCCTCTATAGTTGTAGAATTCCAAAGCGTGTTACGCGCTCGTAGCTCAGCAGGATAGAGCGATAGCCTCCTAAGCTGTAGGTCTCCGGTTCGAATCCGGACGAGCGCGCCATTACTTTTTAAGGAAAGGCCGATTTATCGTCAGGTGCCTAAAGGGTAAAAATTTATATCCTCGCGGCGCCTGTGCTTCTGAGCGGTAAGATGCCGTTTAAGCGAATTAATCAGCGCTTCTTAAATCCAGCACAATCCAACATAATCCACAAGAAATTTACCTCGGAAGTTTGGCTTCCGCCTCCCGCTGAGGTACAATATCGGCAGTCGTAACGCCGGGGGTTTTGCAGCGATGTCGTATATCATTCCGTCAGAAGTGCTCAAGTCGAACCCGAGAGTTTTCATTCACTCGGCGGGAGGGCGGCAGGTAGTGGTAAAGCGCCGCGTCAAGCCCGACATGATATTCGCGCACGTGTTTCAGAACACGCTCGCCCGCCTGATGCGGGAGCCAATGATGATCCGCACCGATGATATCGGGAAGGGCGAGTGGCCGGAGGCGAAAAAATTGCGAACGCTCCGTGAGAATGGGTTGAGCGTGCCGGAAGTCCTATATGAGGCGGAAAATTATTTCGTGCTCGAATACGTGGGCAGAAATCTCGCTGATGTGCTGGCGCGCGAAAGAGATCCCGCGAAAAAATACGCGTATGTGGAACACGCGCTTCTGAAGCTGCGCACTCTGCACGAAAAGCGTTTTATACACGGCGGTTCCCAGATAAAAAATTTCACAATACAAGGCGGCGAGATTTACCTCATCGACTTCGAAGAGGTCATACCCCGGGAATATTTCGAGGAGTTCAGGATAAGGGATATCATACTGTTCGCCATGTCGCTCGAAAAAGAGGACCTGCCGTTCGATCTGGGATGGCTGTGCGAGGCTTACGGCGGCCAGTCGGGCAAGGACGTTCACCGAAGGCTGGAGGATGCCGTCTTGAAATACAGGTTTTTGAAATTTCTGGGCGCTGGTATTTTTTCATGGATACCGATGGACGACGTGAGGGCGGCCATCGCTCTGATAAAAAAAGCGGAACGCGCGGCGGCTCCTGGCGTTTCAAGGGACGATAACGTTGCGGACGCGCATAGATTTTGAAACACTGTGCGAGCTGAAGCGCGGGAACGCGTCGTGGAGACTGATGACGGCGGATAACGCTCCGCTGATCATCAGCTTTCTGAACGAGGCGTTCATACTGCCGAACAGCAGAATACTTCCGGAGTCGGCGCTGGTGGAACGCTTGGAGGACAAATTGTTCGTCCTGCGCGAACAACTCGGGCACGAATCGTTTCCCAGGAAATCCGTCGATTACCTCAAGGAATGGGCCGAGCCGGGAAAGGGCTGGCTCCGGCGTTTTTATCCGAATAACTCGGACGAGCCGCACTACGACATAACACCGGCCGCCGAAAAGGCCATATCGTGGGTGGATTCGCTGACGAGCGTGTCGTTCGTGGGAACCGAATCGCGTCTCAAGACCGTCTTCGACCTGATTCGCCAGATGGTCGAGGGGTCGGAATCCGACGAAGATGTGCGGATATCCGAGCTGAAAAAAAGACGCGGCGATATAGACGCGGAGATAGCCAAAATAGAGCGGGGCGAGCTGTCACTCCTGGATTCGGCTTCGCTGAAGGATCGTTTTCACCAGTTTTCCACGACCGCGATGGAACTGTTGAGCGACTTCCGTTCGGTCGAGTATAATTTCAGGGAACTCGACCGCGGAGTGCGTGAGCGCATAGCGCTGTGGGAGGAGGGAAAAGGAGCGCTGCTCGATGAGATATTGGGAAAGCACGACGCGATATCCGACTCCGATCAGGGACGTTCGTTTCGGGCTTTTATGGATTTCCTGCTTTCGCGGCGTCTTCAGCGGGAACTGGAGGAACTGCTCGGCAAGGTGATGGAAATGCAGGCAGTTCGGGAGATGAAGCCTGACAGGCGGCTTGCCGGAATCCATACTTTGTGGCTCGATGCCAGCACTCACGTTCAGGAAGTGGCGGCATCGCTCTCGTCGCAGTTGCGCAGGTTCCTTGACAGCAGCGTATGGATGGAAAACCGCCGTATCGGCGAAATATTCAAGCATATTCAGGAGAGCGCCATCAAAGTCAGGAACGATCCTCCCAGGGGAAACTTCACGGAAATGGACGACACTTCCGTGGAGATGAAGCTCATAATGGAGCGCCCCATGTTCGCCGGGAAGTCGCGCGTAAAAATTGAGTCGTCGGCGCTCTTGAGCGGCAATGCCGAGGAAGTTGACGCGTCGGAGCTGTATGAGGTCATGTATGTCGACGCCGCGGCGATCGAGGAGAACATAAAACTGGAGCTGCTGCACGCTTCGCAGGTAACGCTGGCGGAGTTGCTCTCGGTTCATCCTCCCAAGCGCGGGCTCGCCGAGATAATCGCTTATATGAATATCGCGTCGAAGCGTGACGGATCGATATTCGACGACGCCATAAGCGACGAACTCTCATGGCGCAATGAACGCGGAGTCGATGTCGTAGCCCGCGCTGCCAGGATTGTTTTCACGAGGTGAATCATTTGGACGAAACGCTTGCAGCGACCGCATCACCCGGCGCCGAACGCGCGCGCCTCGCTAAGGTACTGGCGGCTCTCTATAAAGGAGTCCTGTATCGCGATGACTCGGAAGACATCTGGAACGACATGCTCGAACTTCAGCCGCGCGTCAGGGATCACTTCGCCGCGATCGGGCTTTCCCTGTTCATAGTGGAGGCGGAGGGTTTCGCTTATGTGAGATATCCTCAATCCGGACCGGAAATTGAGGACGAGGAAGGCTTCGAGATGCCCAGGCTCGTCGCGAAACGCCCGCTTACGTACCAGACGAGTCTGCTGCTGGCGCTGCTCAGGAAACGGCTCGCCGAATTCGAGGCCGGCGGCGAGGGAATGAGACTCATAATATCCCGCGACGAGATATTGGACATGATAAGCATCTTTTTGCCTGAGAGCGGTGATGAAGCTAAAATCAAAGATGCAATGGAAAAAAATATCAACAGGATAAGGGACATGGGATTCATCCGCCAACTCAAAAATCAGACGAATGTGTACGAGGTGCGCGGAATAATAAAGGCGTTCGTGGATGCCGAGTGGCTGGGCGTCTTTGAGAAAAGGCTCGGGGAATACAGGCTGATGTCGTCTCTGGGCGCGATTTCCGACGAGGAGTGACAATCGAAGGGGCGATGGCAGGACAGATCGAACTTGACTTCATATTGGACGATGTCGCCGAATCAGCGTCCGGGTTCCGTCTAAAGCGCTTTGATCTGTGTAACTGGGGGACATTCAACGGGCAGATATGGTCTCTGCCGCTCGACGGCAAAAACGGCCTCCTCACCGGAGACAACGGATCCGGTAAGTCGACTCTCATGGACGCTCTGACCACGCTGCTCGTCCCGCCGAACAGGGCCGCGTACAACAAAGCGGCCGGGGCCGAAACCCGCGAGCGCTCCCTGCGCTCCTACGTTGAGGGTCATTACAGAAGCGAACGCTTGGAGGACAAGATGACGGCCCGCCCGGTGGCGCTCAGAGGACCCGAGAGCTATACCGTATTGCTGGGCTGTTTTCACAACGAAGCGCTCGATCAGAGCGCGACGCTGGCCCAAGTCTTTTGGATGAGGGAGAACGAGCCTCAGCCGGGCAGGTTTTATGTCGTAGCGAACACGGAGATGTCGATAGCGGAGCACTTCTCGAACTTCGGAAGGGAGATGAAAAATCTGCGCGGCCGGCTGAAGGAGATCGGAGCGGATGTATTCGACTCCTTCCATCAGTACCGCGCGCGATTTTCGAGGGCGCTGGGAATTCCGGGAGAGCGAAGCGAACACGCTCTCGAACTCTTCCATCAAGCGGTGTCCATGAAGTCGATAGGCGATCTGACCGACTTCGTCAGGAACCACATGCTGGAACCGATAGACGCCAGCGACAAAATAAACAAGCTGATCAGGCGTTTCGATGACCTCATGAACGCGCACAACTCTATTTTGACGGCCAAAAGGCAGATAGGGCTGCTCCAACCCATAGTCGCGGACTGCGAGCGGTATAAAACGCTCACGGGAAGCGTTGAAACGCTGGCAGCCTGCATATCGGCCACAGAGGTATATTTCGCCATGCACAAGACCAAACTCCTGTCCGGGAGGATTGAGGAACTTGCCGGAGAGGAGGAAAAGCTGTCGGGCAGTCTTATGAAACTTAACTCCCGAAGATCCGATAAAGGCGTGATCGAAAACGACCTCAAAATGGAGATAGCCGGGCTCGGCGGCGGCAGAATAGAGGCGATAAAACTTCGCATAGATGACAAAACCAAAGAGCGCGAGAGAAAATACAACGAATATGTTTCATACTCCGAGCTGTTGAAATCCCTCGGCCTTCCGGAATGCGCCGGCGCTGACTCGTTCCTGGATACGAAAAAGGCTGCGGACGCGATGTCGCTCGAAATCGACGACCGCTTCACGAGCAACGAAAACGCTACGGTCGAGATTCGCGTGAATATCAAATCGGTATCTAAGGAACTGGAAGACATAAAAAATGAGCTGAGGAATCTTCGCGCCAACAAGACGAACATAAGCGCGAAACACACGGCCGTCAGAGCTAGGATGTCCGAGGAGCTGGGCATTTCCCTCTCCGCTCTGCCCTTCGCTGGCGAACTTCTGAGAGTCCGTCCCGAAGAACGCGAGTGGGAGGGGGCGGCCGAACGCATCCTTCATAATTTCGGGCTTTCCGTTCTGGTTCCGGACGAACACTATCCCGCCGTTTCAAACTGGGTGAACGCGAATCATATCGGAGGGCGCCTCGTTTATTACAGAGTGAAACCAAATCGGGCAAGGCGCTCTGAGGCCGGGTTTACGCAGATTCCGAGGAATTCGCTGGTAAATAAGCTCGAGACAAAGCCCGGAAATAAATTTGAAAACTGGATGCTGGACGAAATCACGGCCCGTTTCAATTACGTCTGCTGCGACGATATGGAGAGCTTCCGCGGGGAGAAGCGCGCTGTGACAAAAGCGGGTCAGGTAAAGACCAACGATTTCATGCATGAGAAGGACGACAGATACCGTATCGAAGATCGGAGCCGGTATGTTCTGGGATGGGAGAACCAGTCGAAAATAGGCGCGCTGGAAAATACGTCGAGAGTTCTCGAATCCCGTATGAAAAAACTCATAGGGGAGCAGTCCGCTCTTTCCGCGAAGTCCGAGGAAATTCGTTCGAGACGGGACAATATCATCCGTCTTGGAGAATTTCATGACTTCGCGTCCATAGACTGGAATCAGACGGCGGAGGAAATAGAGGAGCTGAAGCATGAATTGAGCGCGTTTCTGGCGGCTTCCGGCAGGCTGAAAGAACTCAACGCGCAATTGGACGCCGTAAGAAACGAAATAAAAGGAATAGAAACCTCCATTTCGAAAACCAACGGCGAGATCGGCGACAAAAAAGGCGAGCGCCGTGAAAAGGAGTCCCTGAGGGATGAGCTGAGTTCCTATCTCACCGCCGAATCACTCGAACTGCACTCGCCGCGGTTTGAGAAATTGGACGAATTCTCCGTCTCCCTTTTCGAGGAACATGGGCTCACACTGAAAAACTGCGGTAACAATGAAAGAATATTGCGTGACAGGCTGAACCGCAGGAAAGATTCGGAGTCGGAGAAAGCCGGGGACGTCGCCGTGAGAACCGCCAGCATGATGACCGCGTTTCGCAGGGAATATGCGATGGAAACTCAGGAGTTCGACGACACCATGCGATCGGCGCCGGATTACGCGCAATTCTTGAACCGGCTCGAATCGGACGACCTGCCGCGCTTCGAGACCCGATTCAAGGAACTTCTGAACAAGAACACGATAAACGAAATAGCCACGTTTCAGGCCCAACTGTACGGCAAGTCACGGGAAATATCGGAGCGAATAGAGATTATAAACAAATCTCTCGCCGGGATAGATTACAACCAGGGGCGTTATATCAGACTGGAGGCGCACAGGGGAATCGACGCGGCCATCCGCAATTTCCAGGAAATGCTGAGGGCCTGCACAGAGGACACAATAACCGGCTCGGAGGATCTGTACTCCGAGGAAAAATTTCAGAATGTCTGCAATATAATCGAGAGATTCAAGGGCCGTCCCGGCAAGGCGGAGACGGACGCCCGCTGGACCGCCTTCGTGACGGACGTCAGGAACTGGTTTTCTTTCACGGTCTCGGAGATATGGCGCGAATCCGGCGCGGAGTACGACACTTCTACCAGTTCGAGCGGAAAATCCGGCGGGCAGAAGGAAAAACTCGCCTACACGATCCTCGCGGCCAGCCTTGCGTATCAGTTCGGACTCACCGACGACATATCGAACCCGAGGACATTCCGATTCGTCATGATCGACGAGGCGTTCGGGCGCGGTTCGGACGAGTCTGCACAGTTCGCGCTGACGCTTTTCAAAAAACTGAACCTTCAACTGCTCATCGCCACGCCCATGCAGAAGATACATGTCATAGAACAATTCGTGTCGCATGTCACGTTTGTCCGCAACGAAGAGGGCAGCGACTCCCGGCTGAGCGTCATGACGATAGAAAAATACCTGGAAAATAAAAATGCCCCCAGAGTCGTGGACAGAACGTAAGGATATCGTCTCCTGCCTCGAGCGGCTGTGGTCTGGCGGGAAGATACTGTCTTCAATGCTCACGGGCCGCGAAATATTCCCCCTCTCCATCCCGGTCAGAGGCCCGTCGTCCGGCGAGTTCGGCGGATCGTACGGCATGGCAAGGCAATGGGCAAAATCATTGATGGAGGACGCTGAAAGTTCGGGCCGATACAGGGTGACGAAACGGGCCGTAAACCATCGAACGCTGGGCCGCAACGAGATTCCGGACAGGATATGGGTCGACTCGGCAGAGGACGCGCTCGTCCTGCTCCGCAAAAAAAAAGATGCCGCGCGTTTCGGTGAGATGATAGCGTTCACCGGTGAAACATGTCCCCCCCTGCTCTCGTTCATGGAAAGCCGTCCGCTCGAAGCTCTGGAGCTGGAGGACGACTGGAGGAAGTGCGTCGCCGTTTCCCTGTGGATTATGAATCACCCCAAGCCGGACATATACCTGAGGCAGATCGATCTACCAGGCGTAGACACTAAATTCATGGAGCGCCGCAAGGGATTGCTCTCCCGTCTGCTAAACATTCTGAGGACAGGCGGGACCGTCGGCGATGAATTTCGGGGCTCGAAAAATTTCGAGTTCAGGTACGGGTTCAAAACCGATCCGGTGATGATAAGGTTCCGTCTTCCGCTCAATTATCCCGCGTTTCCGGACGGCGTCACCGATATCGCCCTGCCGTCGGGAGAATTCGCGGCGCTCGGACCTGGTTTTGACCGAATCCCCAGCGCGATTTTCGTCGAGAACAAAGTCAACTTCCTGACGGTACCGCGCAGGAAGAACCTGCTGATAGTGTGGGCTAAGGGTTACGGTTTCGACTCTTTGAGCGACGCGCGATGGCTCCGCAAAATGAAAATATACTACTGGGGGGACATCGACACTCACGGATTCGCGATTTTAAACCAGTTCAGATCGGTATTTCCGGAGGCGCAATCCGTGCTGATGAACAGACTCACATTCATGACTCACCGGGAGCTATGGGGCGAGGAAACGACGCCGACCGCCGCAAATTTGCCAAACCTGACCGACGACGAGGCGGCGCTCTACGCCGGCTTGCGCGGGGATGTTTTTGGAACGCGCCTCCGGCTGGAACAGGAAAGGCTGAGTTTCGCCTTCGTGACGGAAGCCCTGGATAAACTGTTCCCGTGAGATGAGCCCGCGTTGTATTTTGTGATATCATATTCTCCGGTACCGATCAAATCGACCGCGGCCTTTATATGAAAAAATGGGGAGTGTTTTATATGGGCGTCAGCAACAGCGACAGGGTCAAAAAGGGCATGGAACGCGCGCCTCATAGATCTCTTCTGTACGCGAACGGATTTGCGGACTGGGAGACGGAGCGTCCGTGGGTGGGCGTGGTAAACGCGGCCAATGCCATCGTTCCGGGGCACAATCATCTGGGCTCTCTGGTTCAAGCCGTTAAAAACGGGGTGTACGCGGCCGGAGGGCTTCCCATAGAGTTCCCGACCATCGGCGTATGCGACGGCATAGCCATGAACCACAGGGGCATGAAGTACTCGCTTCCGAGCAGGGAACTCGTGAAGGATACAATCGAGGTGATGACCGAGGCTCACGGTTTCGACGCGCTGGTCATGGTGACGAACTGCGACAAGATAATCCCGGGGATGGCGATGTCCGCCCTGTCGCTCGACATACCGTCGATAATCCTTTCCGGCGGTCCGATGCTGCCGGGAAACTACCGGGGGCGCAGGGTGGATCTCAACGGCATTTTCGAGGGCGTTGGCAAACTGATAGCCGGAGAGATGAGCGCCGAGGATATGGCCGAACTGGAGCGTTCCGTATGCCCGACCTGCGGTTCGTGCGCGGGGATGTTCACGGCCAATACCATGAACTGCGTTCTCGAGGCGCTTGGATTGGCCCTCCCGGGCAACGGAACGATTCCCGCGGTCTATTCGGAGCGCGTGCGCCTCGCCAAAGAGGCCGGGAGGGCGATAATGACGCTCGTCGAGAAAAACATAAGGCCGAGCGACATAGTAACCGCCGAGGCGATAGACAACGCGCTTGCCGTGGATATGGCCCTGGGAGGCTCAACCAATACCTGTCTGCATATTCCGGCGATAGCGCATCACGCCGGAATGAAGCTGCCGTTGTCCCGCATAGACGAAATAAGCCGGAAAACCCCTCATCTTTGCAGCATGAGTCCGGGAGGAAGCCATTTCATAGTGGATCTCTACCAGGCCGGAGGCATCGCCGCGTTGATGTCGCAATTGCTCGGCGCGGGCCTGATATCGGGTAAACCGATGACGGCGACAGGGCGGAGCGTGGCCGAAAACCTCGCCGGCGTAAATGTGCGCGATCCCGAGGTAATCAGGCCAATGTCCGATCCTGTCCATCCGGAGGGAGGACTTGCCATACTGCACGGCAATATCGCTCCGGCGGGATGTGTGGTGAAACAGGGCGCCGTGCTGCCGGAAATGATGAAACACGAAGGCCCGGCCCGGGTGTTCGACGGCGAGGAGGCCGCGTTCAAGGCCATTTCCGCGAAAGCTATCAATCCTGGGGATGTCGTCGTCATAATAAACGAGGGACCGAAAGGAGGCCCGGGCATGAGGGAAATGCTGCTGCCCACCGCTACTCTGGCGGGACTCGGCCTTGATTCATCCGTCGCTCTCATAACAGACGGACGCTTTTCAGGGGCGTCGCGCGGCGCGTCGATCGGTCACGTGTCCCCCGAAGCCGCGGACGGAGGCCCGATTGGGCTGATACGCGAGGGCGACGGGATAAAAATCGACATTCGCGCGCGAACCATAGAATTGCTCGTTTCGGACGACGAACTCGCTAAACGGAGGGAATCGGCCCCAAAACCGGAGCTTCGCCCGGCCGGAAGCGGTTTTCTGGAGCGTTACAGGGAATTTGTCACCTCCGGCGCGGAGGGGGCCGTTTTCAAAGAAGTAAACCGTTGATGGAAAGACGCATAAGAAAACCGAGCGTAACGGAGACCTGCCTGGTTCTGATCACTATATTCGCGACGGGATTCATGCTCAGCAAAGCCGAGCGCGTGGCGATACCGCTGATGCTGGCGTTCATACTGACCATGCTGCTGTACCCCGCCGTAAAAGCGGGGGAGCCGTACAAGGTTCCTCCGATAGCGATGGTTCTCGTAATCCTTTTCTGCTTTTTCGCGGTGTTCGTACCTCTGGGCGTGTTTCTCAATTCCCGTCTTCAGAGCACCATGACGCTGCTGCCGGTGTATTACGGAAAACTTGTCGGCATCGGGCGGACTCTGCTCGCGAAATATCAGGTTCCGCCAGCTTTTTGGGAATCCATAAACTGGTACAACACGATAGGAAGGTATGTCAGCGGCATGACGGGTTTTCTGCTGAACTGGCTGGGAACGCTTGTGATGGTGATGGTCTTCCTCATATTCATGCTGCTCGAATCCCCTTATATGGACAACAGACTGAGGCTTGCGTTCAAAGGCGAGAGCGGAGACACCGTAACCCGCGTCGCGGATACGGTTGTAAGCCAGATATCCAAATATCTGCGCATGCTCGCCATAATCAGTTTGTCGACCGGGGCTTGCGTCTGGGGCGTTCTGTCGCTGATCGGGATCGATTTCGCGCTGACATGGGGCATATTGGCGTTTGTTCTGAACTTCATTCCTACTATCGGCTCCATCGTGGCTACAATACCGCCGATACTCGTCGCGTTTGTGCAGTTCTACCCCGAGCCTCTTCCGGCGCTGTTCGCTTTTCTGGCGCTGCTTGCTATACAGTTTACGATAGGCAATATACTGACGCCCAAAATAATGGGAGACGCTCTCGATCTCAGCCCCGTCGTCATATTGGTGTCCCTGATGTTCTGGGGGTTGATATGGGGCGTGGCCGGCGCGCTCATATCGGTGCCCATCACGGTGATGATAAGGATAATATGCGAGAACGTGGAATCGCTGGAGTTCGTCGCGGTGTTGATGAGTTCCGCGAAAGAGAACCCGGCGGAGACCGGCTGAGCGTGATAACGGGCGTTGGAACGGACCTGTGCATGATATCGAGAATGAAGCGCGCCGCTGAAAGCGAATATTTTGTCAGGCGCGTTTTTTCGAAGGAAGAAATAGATTACGCCCGTTCTCACGGGGAACCGTCGTTGCATTTCGCGTCCGCGTTCGCGGCGAAGGAGGCGTTCGCAAAGGCGTCGGGCTTCGGCGTTTTCGGAGTCGGCCTCGCCAATTCATGGGTGCGCCGCACAAAATCGGGCCCGGTGATGATGCTGAACGGCGAGTTCCGAGTCAAACTCGGGGATATAAAGTGCTGGCTCTCCCTCTCTCACGAGGGCGATTACGCGCTCGCGTTCGTGGTGCTGGAAAAACGGTGAACCGAACATGAAAAAATATTTCGATTCGCATGCGGTCAGAGAGGCCGATAAAAAATGTCCCGAGGTTTTTGGAATTCCCGGCGAGATTCTGATGGAAAACGCGGGTCGCGGAGCGGCGGATATCATCGCCGAGAATTACCCCGGCGCGCGAAGGATTTTGATATTATGCGGGCCGGGCAACAACGGCGGGGACGGTTTCGTAGCGGCGCGCCATCTCGACGCCGCGGGGTATTCGGCGACCGTCATATCGACCCGCGCCCCGAAAGATTACCTGAACGAGGCGCGCTTCGCGGCCATTGCGGCCGTAAAATCGGGAATAAGGGTATTGCGCGAGGACAGTCTCGGCGACGAGGATATATCCTCCGAGGTCAGGGGGGCTGACGTAGTCGTCGACGCTCTGCTTGGAACGGGTTCTTCCGGGACGCCGAGAGCCGGCGTGAGAAGACTCATCGAGATGTCGTCCGGGCATGGGCATATAGTGGCGTTCGACATTCCGAGCGGCGTGAATTCCGACACCGGAGAGGTCGGCGACGTGTCCGTATGCGCGGAATTGACGATAGCGTTTCTGGCAGAGCGCCCGGGACATGCCGTCGCTCCGGGGACGTTCAGGTGCGGTACGACGGTAACGGCGGGGATTGGGGTGAAACCCGATCTCGTCCTCGATTCGCCGGCGCTCTCAGGATACGATGCGTCGGATATCTTCTCCATGATCCCGAATCCGCCCCGCGATATCCACAAAAACTCCCGAGGCAGGCTTCTGATCATTGGAGGCTCGCGAAATTACAGAGGCGCTCCGGTACTGTCCGCGCGCTCCGCGCTTCGCGCCGGGTGCGGCATTGTGACTCTGGCCGTCCCGGAGAGCGCCGCCGCTTCCGCGGCTTATCTGCTGCCGGAGGCTATTTTCGTGCCGCTGCCTGAAAAAAACGGGCATATCGATTTCGAAGGATTTAAAAAGATCTTTTCGGTGTTGGCGGACGGAGGCGATTCGCTGGTTTTGGGCCCCGGCCTCGGCAGAAGCCCTGACGCGTTCCGCGCGGCGCGTTTCATATATGAAAAGTGGACGAAACCGCTTTTGATAGACGCCGACGCTTTGAGAGCGGGCTACCCGGGGCGTAGGGATAACGTGATTGCGACGCCGCACGCGGGCGAAGCCGCTCATATTCTTGGCGTAACGCCGGCGGAAGTGGAAAAGCGCAGAATCGAGTCCTGCGAATCTCTTGCCGAAAAGTTCGGCGCGGCGCTTCTCAAGGGACCTCACACTCTCATCTCCGATGGATGCGAGACGAGAGTCATTTTGGAGGGCGGCCCGGAGTTGGCCGTTCCGGGATCGGGAGACGCGCTTTCAGGCATCATAGGCGCGTATCTGGCTTACGGAATAAAACCGATGGAAGCGGCGACCCTGGGCGCGCTGATTCATGGAACTTCGGGGAAAATTCTTTCCGGGCGCGGTGTGAACGGGTTGTTCGCGCGCGATATAGCGGACGGCGTAAGGGATGTATTACAAAAAACGTAGGAACGAACGGCGGTTTGCCGAACCCGCGAAAAGGCCGAGAAAGGGCCCGATGGCGACTTTTTTGAGCCTGGCGGCGGCGGGCGCTTTTATAGCGCTTTCGAAGACGGCGAATCCGGGGATGAACGTAAAACCTATGCTGATGATGTTCGGCGGCGTGGCGCTGGGGTGTTTCATACTGTCGTTCGTCGCGGGCAGAAATAAAGAATGACGGCTGAAGAGCTGACGATACCTGAACTGACGTCGAAATTTCCGGCGGTTGTGAGCGAAAGCGAGGCCGATACCGCGTCCATTGCCTCCGCGCTTGCGGGTGAGGTTTATGGCGGGCTTTTCGTGATTTTGAGCGGAGAGATAGGAGCGGGGAAGACGGTCCTAGTCCGGGCTATGGCCCTGTCCCTCGGCGTCGAGGGCGTCAAGAGCCCGACGTTCGCCACGGAATACGTTTATCGCGTTCCCGGAAAGAATTTTGGCCTCGTGCACGCCGATCTTTACAGATTCGACTGCGTCGCCTTCGGTTCGGACGCCGCCATGCAGTTCGAGGAATATCTGTCGGAGGGAGAGAATTTGCTGCTCGCGGAGTGGGGGGAACGATGGGAAACGCCGCCTGTCTCCGACGGATGGCGAATTGAGATATCGTCCCCCGGCGGCCCGGACTCTGATGACGTCAGAGTTTTCAGCTTCGACGCTTTCGGGGAAAGGGCGCATCGGAGCCTCGCCGCGGCTTACGAGAAAATTCTGGGTATGTTACGGCCGTGTCTTTGACGCTCGCGTTGGATTGCGCCCTCAGGCGGATAAATCTGGGGGCGTCGGACGGCGAAAGTTTTTTGGGAGAGTTCTCCGCCGACGTCGGCACGAGGCAGTCGGAGATTTTACCGTCGGCCGTACAAAATTTTCTGTCGGCGTTTGGAAAGACCGTGCGCGATGTCGGGTTGATAGCCGTGACCGCGGGGCCCGGGTATTTTACGGGGATAAGGGTAGGACTCTCTTACGCGGCGGGGCTCGCGGGGAGTCTCGGTATCATGGCGACGCCGGTTCCGACTCTGGACGCAATGGCGTCATGTTTGCTGGGAGCGCTCGCCGCCGGCGGATCGAGATGCGCCGTCGTCCCGGTCATTCCGGCCGGCAGAGGTTCGTTGTACGCCGCCGCCTACCGCGTGGGGCCCAATGGAGAAACTATGACGCTGCTCGGACCGTCCTGCGTTGAAACCGCAGATCTTCGCGAGCGCCTCGAAAAACTTGCCGGACGGGACAAATTGGTAATTACGGGGAACGGCTTTCCCAGGGAACTCGACGGCTCGCCCCGGATGCGCTTCGTTCCTCAACTGTCGGTGGCCGCCGGAATCATAAACTGCGCGCGCGCGCGAAAACCGATCGATCCCGCCGCCGTGAGGGCGGATTACCTGCGATCTCCCGTGTGACGTCAGAGTTTCAGTTTGAGGCATTCATCCCGATAGCTCTCTATTTCCTGCGTAACGAGCTTTGAATAATATTTATATTCTTTTTCCGCATATTGCAGATCAAGGTTTTCGTCCGCGGGAAAATCGTCTTCGGCGTCGGGCAGTATTCTCGACAGGCGCTCGTTCACTTTTTTAATCATCTGAATGTCGCCGTCAGCTATCTTTTGAAACCTCGCCACGGTGTAAAGGCTCTGTTTGAACTGTTCGAGCAATACGTAATTCTGTTTCATGTTGTAGTAAATGAGCATGATGAAGTGTGCCTGCGAGACGTCATATTTGATGAACGGCAGTTCGTCGATGGGTATGACGATGCGTCCGTCCTTGTGCGACGCGAAGAAGTCCTTGTACTCGTACACGACGTTGGCGGCCCATACTACCGCGTCCATGAATTCGTTCTTGTTGAACATTACGCCCATATAGCCGTGATCCCTGATACGCGACGCTATCGATTTGTTTTTAGGGGACGCGCCGATGAACTCCCTTTCCTCGCGTTTGCCTCCGAATTTCATATTGCCGATCATTCCCTTCGTTTCAATGCGTTCCAGTATATATCAAAATCGGTGTTATTTTAACCCGGAAAAGTTACCGCGCTATCTCTGCCCGTCATCCCGAACAGATATGAACGTGTCTGATTCCGATAAAATATTACAGTAAATATTGTTTGCTAAGTTGCTTTTATGAGGTAAAATCAAATTTGTTGTATAAAAGCGAGCCTTTATTTCTGGAAGGGGTGGCTGTATTGGCTGAGACCGTGGCTGATGAAATCAGGGCAAAAGAAGCGGGAGCGCGTGAGATAATAGCGAACGCTAAAACGGAGGGCGCCAGACTGATCGCGTCCGCGCGGACGTCTGGAGAGCAGGCTCTCAAAGAAGCCAGGCAAAAATCGCACAGATATTTCAGGGAAGAAGTTCGCCGCGCCGAAAACGAAGCGGAAGCGGCCGCCGCAAGGATTGTGGAGGAAGGCAAAGCCGAGGCCGAACAGTTTTACGTGGGCGGGAGAACACGGGTCGCGGAAGTTTCTAGCTGGCTCGTCAAAAAGGTGATGTCCGTTTATGGCGATTGAAACCATGAAAAAAGTGCGCATGGCCGCGCACAAGTCGGTGGAGGACGAGATACTGGCAAAGCTTCAGAAAATCGGATGCTGCCAGATAATTCCCGGAGACGGCGCGCATACGGAAGAGCGCGATATCGCCGGCGCACGAGCGCGCGCCCGTCACATCGACGAAATTCTCGCCGAGACGCGCTTTGTCATGCGTTTCCTCGAACCCTGGGCAACGGAAAAAGGGGGAGGACTGTCGAAGTCGCTGGGCGACATCCCCTCCCTTTCGGCTTCAGAACTTTCGGAACTTGCCTCGGAAGAAGAATTCACCGCCGCCTCGAAAAAAGTGCGTACACTCGAAAAACGTCTGTCGGAGGCGAGGTCCGGTCTGTCGAGAACTTCCGGGCTGATTGCTTCGCTCGCCCCTCTCGCGGAACTCCCTTATTCGCTCGATTTTTTCACTAAAGGTACCGAATCGGTGAGGGGAAACATTTTCCAGGTCCCCTCGTCCTCGTTCGGCGGGTTCGTTTCGTCCATAGAGTCCTCCGTTGGAGGCGACGCCGAGATATTCGCGGCCCCGGGGGAAGAAAAAGACTCAGGCGGGATTGTCGCCGTGATATACGCCCGGGCGTCCGCCGAAAAATTTCAGTCCGCCATTGCCGATTTTCAGGTTTCGCGCGTTGACGTTCCCGCCGGCATGACTGGGCTTCCCAGGGATGAGATGAAGCGGCTGGAAGCCGAATATGCCGCTTTGAAATCGGAGGAAGCCGATGTGACGTCCGAGATCGTCGGCGAGGCGAACCCGGTGTATAAACTGTGCGAGTATTCCTCCGACTACTGGGGTGTGGAGCGGGATAGGACTGAGGCCATTATAAACGGCGAGCAGACTGAGCAGGTTGTGGTTACGTCGTTCTGGATTCCATCGAACAGGGTGAGGCAGTTCGAAAAAATACTCGCTCCTTACGGTGAACTGACGGATGTCACGATCTCGGACCCGGAGGAAGGAGACTCTCCGCCGACCCTTCTTGCGAACAAAAAATTCGCCTCTCCGGTGGAGCCGCTCATAGACATGTACGGTTCCCCGGCTTACGGCGGTTTCGACCCCACGGCAGTGGTGGCGCCGTTCTTCTACGCGTTTTTCGGGATATGCTTCGGCGACGCCGGTTACGGGCTCCTCATAGCGTCGCTCCTGATAGGGCTCCTGATGAAGAAAAAAGTCACGGGGACGCTGCGGAAATTCCTGATGATACTGATAATAGGCAACGTCTGCGCGCTCGTGTTCGGGGCGCTTACATTCTCGTGGTTCGGCGACAGCATATCGGCGTTTCCGTTCCTCAAATTTCTGATGCCGCTGCGGAAGCTGCAAATTTTGGATCCGATGGGCGATCCCATGACCATGCTGGGAGTGTCCCTCGTCTTCGGTTTCGTGCAGATAATTTTCGGGCTCCTGATAGCGTTCAGGGAAAATCTCAGAAAGGGCGACAAGGTCGCGGCTTACGCGGATCAGGGGGGCTGGATAGTATTTCTGTGCGGTCTCGTCCTCACCGGACTCTCATCGGGCGGGATGATACCGCTGCCGACGGGGTTTGGCGCGGCCGCGGCGGGCGCCGGAGCCCTGATTCTGGTCGCTACGCAGGGGCGTTCCAAGAAGAGCGTTTTGGGCAAGCTGTTCTCGGGCGTCATGAGCCTCTATAACGTGACCAGCTATCTGGGCGATCTTTTGAGCTACAGCCGTCTTCTGGCTCTGGGCCTCGGCTCGGCGGCGGTGGGCATGGTTATAAACATGCTGGCCGGCCTTGTCGCGCCCAGCCTGCACGGGTTTGGCGTTCTGATCGGCATATTGATATTCGTGCTGGGGCACGTGTTCAGCATGGCCGTGAACTTGCTGGGCGCGTTCGTTCATCCGTTGCGGCTCCAGTACGTCGAGTTCTTCAGCAAGTTTTACGAGGCCTCGGGCGAGGAGTTCGCGCCGCTCTCCATATCGACCCAGTACGTGAATATACAGGACGAAAAATAAAAGTTATTTTTGAGGAGGAGTGTTGTTCATGGAAAATATCATCTCGGCAATGGCTAGCCAGCTAGGACCGGCTCTGGTCGTGCTTGGCGCGGCTCTGGCGGTAGGATTCGCGGGTTCCGGCTCGGCGTGGGGGATAGGCATAGCGAACGAGGCCGCGGCGGGGATAATGACGGAAGATCCCAAGAAATTCGGATACGCGCTCGCGTTGCTCGCGCTTCCCGGCACTCAGGGCATTTACGGTCTGCTCGTCGCCTTCATAGCCATGTCAAAAGCGGGACTCGTCGGTTCCGCCGAGGTCTACATATCCGTATGGCAGGGATTGGGAATAGGCTGCGCCTGCCTGCCCATAGCCATCGCCGGTTATTATTCTGCGATATGGCAGGGCAAGTCGTCGGCAGCTTCTATACTTCTTATATCGAAGCGCCCGGATCAGTTCGGGAAGGCCATCATTCTCCCGGCCATGTGCGAAACTTACGCTGTGTTTGCCCTTTTGATGAGCATTTTGATGTTGAACGGAATAAAGATTCAGTAGCCGGACAGGGGGGAATGCCATGTCTTTGGCGCAGATAACGGATAAGATAGAGCGCGACGCGCGCGGCGAAGCGGCCGGAATTCTGGAGCGCGCGTATGAACAGGAAGCCGAGATAAAAAAAGAGACGGAGAACGGGATAAAACGCGTAGAAACGTCCGCGGCCGAGCGTTTCGACAGGGAGCGTCCGGAGATATTCAAGCGGCGCGAGATAGTGGCGAGGCTGGATGTCAGTAAAATACGCCTCGGCGCGGAAAGAAAGCTGATAAGCGACGTGTTCGGCGACGCGCTCCTGCGTCTGTCGAATCTCGGCCGGGACGAATATGTCTCTTTCTGCGAGCGCCTGCTCCGAAAAGGCGTCGAGTCCGGCGACGAGAGCGTCGAGTTATCGCGCTCGGAAAAATATCTCGACGCGGTATGGCTGGAAGCTTTCAACAGAGCGAACGGTTTCCGCCTCACGCTGTCGGAACGCCGGGGAGATTTTTCCGGAGGGTTCATCTTGAGCCGCGGGCGAATCGCCGTGAACTGCACGTGGGAGATGTTAGTCCAGGCGGCGTCCGAGAGTATGGAGAGCGAAGTCGTAAGTCGGCTCTTCTCTGATTGAGAGGGGTGATGTGATGTCGGGAAACGGGGCTTACGGTTACGCGGTAGCGCGTGTTCGCGCCATGGAGCCTCTGTTATTGGACGCTCCGCTGTATCAGAGAATGATGGAAGCCGACGGCCTCTCATCGGCTCTCAAAATCTTGGGCGAGACAAATTACTCCCGATGGATGTCGGGGGACGATGTCCGATACGATTCGGTCCTCGAGGCGGAACTCGTATCCTCGTTCAATGAATTTGTTTCTTTCGTTCCCGACAGGGAGCTGATAGACATATTCCGGGCGCCGTACGACTTTCACAATGTAAAGGTGATGCTTAAGAGCGTTTTCAAAGCCCGTTCGGGTGGGAGTATGCGTTACGATCTCATGACGGGCCTCGGCGCCATGAATCCGGACGATCTCGCGTCCCGGATCGAATCAGAGGAATACGGCCTGCTGCCTTACGGACTCCCGCGGATAATTCCCTCCTGCGTTTCCATATGGGAACAGAGCGGGGACATAGTCGAAATAGAGCGCGCGCTCGACCGCGGGCTGTTCGCCGCGATCCTCGCCCTCGCTGAAGCGGTGGGTGCGGACGGCGTGGTGAAATGGGCGAGCGCGAGGATAGACTCCGAGAACATACGCAATCTCCTGAGAATCAGGCGTTTTGGCTTCGACTCGGCGGAGGCCGTAAATTTCCTTCACGGGGGAGGCGCGATAGCGCCGTCCGCTCTGGCGTCCCTTGTAGGCGAGCGGTTCGGCGGTTGGGGGAGAGTACTGGGGTACTCGGACGTAGGGCTCGTTATTTCCGCCATAGCCGAGGACGACGATGATTTCGACGCGCTGATAGTGACTCTCGAAAGGACGCTCGACGATTACTGCTCGTCTGTTTTGCAGGAGGCCCGTTACAGCTCCGACGCTCCGGAAAATGTGCTCGCGTTTCTGTGGGGCAAGGAGATGGAAGTAAAGAATATCAGGACAATATTGGTCTCCAAGGGAACTAAATCCAGTCCAGACGATGTGAGGAGGATGATGAGGCGTGGCTACTTCTAAAGCGAAAGTATCCCCGATGGCAGCAATGGGAAGCTACGACCTCGTGATGCCGTTTCAGGCGATAGGGATGGAAACAGTCGTGATAAACGCTGAAAATAAAAATTCGGTGCCTCGGCTGTTGTCGAAATACGCGCGCAATCAATACGCCATTCTATTTATGGAGGAGTCTTTATTCGCGGAATTCAAACAGGATGTGGACCGCATCAACGAGAGCGAATCACTGAGCGTCGTTCCCATTCCCAATCAGGCGGGGTCGCTCGGCGTGGGCGTCGCCTCCATTCGCGGCAGCGCGGAACGGGCGGTCGGTATGGATATTTTTGGAGTCAAATAAAAAGATGTTTTGTTTTATATGTTCGAGTTATGGAGGCGATGTGAGTGGCCACTGACAGGGTGATAAAGGGAACGATAGCTAAGATCTCCGGTCCTCTTGTTGTCGCGAAGGGGATGTTGGGCGCCAGCATGTACGACGTGGTTCGCGTCGGCCGTGCGGGGCTGGTGGGCGAAATAATAGAGCTGCGCGAAGATACCGTATCGGTGCAGGTATACGAGGAAACGTCGGGCCTCATGCCCGGCGAGGCCGTCGTCGACACCAACGAATCCATGAGCGTCGAACTCGGTCCGGGGTTGATAGAGCAGTTTTACGACGGGATACAGCGTCCGCTGCAAAGCATAGAGGACGTGGCCGCGAGCCCTTATATTACAAGGGGAATAACCGTTCCGGCCATAAGCCGTGAAAAGAAATGGGAGTTCGAGCCCAAAGCGGCCGAAGGCGCCCCGGTCGAAGCCGGAGATATACTGGGAGTCGTCAGGGAAACGGTGCTGGTGGAACACCGCATAATGGTTCCGCCGGGGTTGAAAGGCCTCGTCACGACCATAAAGAGCGGTTCTTTTACGGTGGAGGAGACCGTGGCCGTGATAACCGACGAACGAGGCGCTCCTCACGATATATCGCTGCTCTCACGCTGGCCCGTCCGCAAACCGCGCCCCGTCGCGAAGCGTCTTGCGCCGGAAATCCCTCTTTCCACCGGCCAGAGAGTCGTCGACATGTTCTTTCCCATCGCGCGCGGAGGCACGGCATGCGTCCCAGGCCCGTTCGGTTCGGGCAAAACCGTCATTCAGCACCAATTGGCGAAATGGGCCGACGCGGAGATAGAGGTTGACATAGGCTGCGGCGAGCGGGGCAACGAGATGACGGATGTTCTGCTCGAATTTCCGGAACTCGAGGACCCGCGTTCGGGCCAGCCTCTGATGAAAAGAACGCTCTTGATCGCCAACACGTCCAATATGCCCGTCGCGGCCAGAGAGGCGTCCATATATACGGGGATAACGATAGCAGAATATTTCCGCGACATGGGCTACTCGGTCGCGCTCATG
>JAISYN010000241.1 GCA_031269915.1 Synergistaceae bacterium | reverse complement strand
GCCTTGCGTCAGCATCAATGAATCCTCGATAGGAGGTTGAAACGACTCCGTTTTAATGTGAAACGCCGCTTTTCTGCGTTCGTATTGATGAATCCTCAATGGCGCGCCTATTTTTATAGGTATTTATGTATTTATAGAATGATTATGCAGGGGCGAACCTGTGTGTTCGCCCTGTTGTTTTGAGTGCGTTGGCTGGTCGGATTGACGGAGCAGACACGCGGGTCTGCCCCTACCTCAAAATGGATATTGTGGAGAGCGCTAAAATACTCCACCCTCCCAAAAAACAAAAACCCGAAAAATACCCGTCAAGCCATGACATATTCGCGTTTACGCCTGTTTTGAGGGTGGAGCCCCAGTGATAGAGCGCTTTTAGGGGTATTTTTCCGGGCGATTTCGCAAAATTTCCCCTGAATTTTGAAAAATAAAAAGGGGGGTGGAGAAACGCACCTCGCGAAGCCTCTTGCAATCCGGCTCGGAAAGTGGTACAGTCAGTATCAATGAATCCTCGATAGGGGGTTGAAACCAAAACGTCGAGCGCATTGAATACGAATTTACAGTCAGCATCAATGAATCCTCAATAGGGGTTGAAACAGAAAGAGGAATTCCAGAAGCTCTACGGCCTTGCGTCAGCATCAATGAATCCTCGATAGGAGGTTGAAACGACTCCGTTTTAATGTGAAACGCCGCTTTTCTGCGTTCGCATTGATGAATCCTCAATGGCGCGCCTATTTTTTATAGGTATTTATAGAATGATTATGTAGGGGCGAACCTGTGTGTTCGCCCTGTTGTTTTGAGTGCGTTGGCCGGTCGGATTGACGGGGCAGACACGCGGGTCTGCCCCTACCTCAAATTTGAAGAGGGTACAGACTGGTTACAGTCTCCTGAACGGCAGCGTCTCTCCCATGCCCTGCGAGGTTTTGTAGCCCACGCCGGAGAAGAACGCGAAGGCCGAAAGCGTTGACATCACTTCGTGTTCGGCGCCGGTCGCGCCGCGGAGGGAATATTCCGTCTCGCCGGTGAATCCGCGAAGGATTCTGTCGGTCTTCCGTTCGGCGTCGGCTTTAAGATTGACGGCATGGCTTCGAATACGATAGTTTTGGATTTCGATCCGCGCGAGAACATCCTCGACTCCCGGCCACGCTTGGGGTTCCACGAGCGCGCGCCATTTGCGCAGCAGGCCTCCGAACACCAATTCGGGCAGGGGCAGGAAAAATTGCCGCCCGTCCCTCTTGAAGCCCGTCGGGGAAAGAAAGCGAAAAGCGGCTTCGCTGGACGCGCGGCTTGACTTGATATGCTCGGGCGTTGCGGCTAGCGACAGCGTGTGTTCGCCGGGGAGAAAAAGACGCGAGAGGGAGAAAATCGCTTTTTCCACCCTGATCGTGTTTCCCCGCCTTTTGCTGAACAGTTCCGCGAACTGCCAGCCATCCGCGTCATCGATGAAAGAGACGCGGAAATACGCGTCTTCGCCGGCGGGAAAAAACCGATCCTCGGTGACGAAATTTTCGAGAATATCTTTTTTCAGGAATCCGACCGAGACGGATTTCCCGTATTTTTCCCCGTCGGGATGAAAGACCTTGTCCAGCGGAGTCGCGCTCGTAAGGGTGCAGAGCGCCGAAAACAGAAAATAACCGTTGGAAGCGGGCAGGGTTATCGCCTTCTGAGCCGTAAGTTTTACGATGTAACTGAGCATCACGCCATCTCCCGAATAAAATTTGCCTGGGCTTATTGTACAGGGATATTCCCGCCCTGCCAATTAAATTTCACGATTCAAACGATCACGCGCTGACAGCGGACAAAAAGGGGTGGCCTCGCGAAGCCTCTTGCAATCAGGTTTGAAAAGTGGTACAGTTCGCATTGATGAACCCTCGATAGGGGGTTGAAATTGCGATATCATTATGAATATCCAGTCCACAAAAGAGTTCGCATCGATGAATCCACGCTGTAAAGGAGAGCCTGAAACTAATGGAAAGTTGGTTTGTCACGCGGCACCCGGGCGCGGCGGAATGGGCGAAACGGCATAACTTTGCCATAGACCGCGTCGTTTCTCACCTGGACATAGAAAAAATAAAACCTGGAGACAGGGTTATGGGAACTCTCCCCGTCAATATCGCGGCCGAAATCTGCCGCAAAGGCGCGGCATTTTATCATCTGAGCATGAATACTGCGGAGTCGCAGAGGGGCAAGGAAATATCGGCGGACGACATGGACGCCATGCGGGTTCATCTGGAGCGGTACAGCGTGGTCAAAATTGAGGATGGAGACGAGTTCTAAATTCGACGCGTATATGTGCTTCGTAAACATGAATAATATACGAGGGAGGATGTTTCATGCCTAAAATCCTGATAACTTCCATCGGAAGCGGTAATTACAACGCAGAAACAAAAGCGAAAACGTATAAGACCGCAAAATATTATGGCAAAGATTCGAGCGATATTTGTGAAACCGCATATATCTATGAAGCCCTCTTGAAATTTTATCAAGTGGACAAAATTAGGCAGAGTTTATCGCAAACTACGGACAAACATTCGCCGCGGCTTCGATGTCATGGCGGAAGCCAAGAATCGAAGCCGCGGCGAATAAAATTTCAAAATTTTGGTCAGTCGGTCAGAACCAACGGGGGGTTATCGTTTTGACTGTACCCCTTAACGGTGACATTGGCGCTGCCGCCTTTTTTCCACTCACGTTTCGTCCCGTCCCACCTGCCGCTTATTTTTATTTCTTCTCCATCGTGAAAAACCGCGTCAAACTGCGGATTTCCTTTTTTATTGACGCTCGCGACACGGGCTTCGATTTTTTGTCCGGGCGCGAGCAATGAGGCAAGTTTCGAAACGCTGGCAGGAACGGCGTTTGCCGCGCTTCCGGCGCCCGAAGGTCTGCTCAGTTCGCCGCGCCCGTATCCGCTGCTCGTCTTGCCGCCGACGCCCCAGTTTTCCAGCGCCTGCCCCAGAAGTTCCAACGTGAGGCCTTCCCAACTTTTACCCTTATCTCCGCCGTCACAACACTTTACGCGAATTTCAAATTCGCCTCTGACAGCTAAAAACGTCACGGGGACAGGATCGTCGAAATCCGTCGGAGCGGAACGAACTTTCTGAGACATGTAATAATCCTGATGATGCGGCGTTATAACCTCCCGCGCCAGCGAACCGTTCAAAGATGACGGGGTGACCCAGGCATCGTGGAAAGTGATGAAGCCGGCGTCCTCTGTGGCTCCGAATATCAGTTGATAGTGTTCGCCGGCGGAAGCCGTGATAATGCCGCGGGCATTTCTGACCGGGCCTTTGAATTTACCGTCTGACTCGCCCCAAACCTTCGAACAATAATGCGCGGCCAAGCCCTTGAGCGCGCTGCCCGGTATGAGCGGCGCTCCGTAAATGGGATTCAGCGTCAGCCCCGCCTCGAGCACGTTGCTTGCCCCAAACCCTATGATCATTCTCCCGGTCAGTCTGAAGGTTCCGGAAGTCCCGCCCAACATTGCGCCGCGCCTTTTGAAAGCGAGTCCGTAAATGTCTCCCATTCCATGCCTG
>JAISYN010000170.1 GCA_031269915.1 Synergistaceae bacterium | reverse complement strand
CCGCGCACCTCATAGCCGCCGGCTTCTGTCGGGGCGCGCAGCTTTACCCTGTCAGAACCGTCGTCGATGAACTCGAACGATATATAATCGCCCTGCCCGCCCCCCGCGCGCGCGACCCCAACGATGGCGCCACGGTCGATCATTGTATCGGTGACGGCGGATAACTCGACAAAAATCGGCTCCGCAGGCGCGTAGACTGCCTTTTCGATGCTGAAGCCGTAATTGCCCTTCCTGGCTTCCGAGCGCGAGACAAAGCTGGAGGCCCCGAAGGCGATGACGGCCAAAGCGACCACGGCCGCCGCCGCCCCCATAAATTTCCGAGGCTCTATGCGCCATCTCCTCTTATGCCTCTTATACTTGATGTTAGCGTCACGAGCGGCGCCCTTTTTCGCAACGTCGTTCGATTCGAGCGCCGCGCATATTTGACGCACGATTGACTCAGGGCTGCCCACGTCCGTTACGCCCTGAGTCGCGTTCAACCCGAGGGCAAGCCCCGGGGGCAGGACGTCCATGCCGTCGAGGTAGACTGGTACGATCCTCACCCTGTTGTTGAGGGCGAACTCTATCTCCGACCTGACATATATCGACTCCGCCGACTCCTTTGTGATGAAGATGACGAATATGGAGCAGTTCAGGATCGCGGTCGCTATTTCGTCTGTCCAGGTAGAGCTGATGCTGATGCCCTTGTCGTACCATATGGCGTAGCCTTCCGCGCCTATCCCCTCGATTATCGGGAATATCACCTTGGAATCTAGGTGGGCGTAGCTCACGAAAACAAAGGACTTGTCGTCCAAGCCGCACGGAACGATGTTGCAGACTGTATCCTGTTCGGACATGTAGTTTTCCTCCCCGCTTGCCATTCGACAGATCATTGCATATCATGTGGATTATACGTAAAAACATTATAATCCAAATTTCGCGCGGCGCGCAATCATTAAACTCGCCCCGAAGGCATTCCCACGCCTCACTGTTCGCGTCCGCAATCCCTACTCCTCCTCATAGATTCGCTCAATCCCTTGGAAGTCATTATACCTATTCGGCGGCGCGCTATCCATCAGGCCCCTTTAAAAATAGCTCTGAAGGATATATCATCTGCCTTAACGGGGATAAAACCGAAGATGTGCTTGAGAACAGTTCTGACAAGTTGAAAATCCCCGCTAACTGCTTGAAAAAAGGAAGGGGGCTTATATATGGATTTCGCGCGTATAGATGAACTCAAAGACCGATTGAATTCTCTGCGTCCTCTCAACGAAACAGAGTTAAAACGGCTGCGCGAGGAATTCATGATAGAGAACACGTATGACTCGAACGCCATAGAGGGCAGCGCATTAACGCTGAGGGAAACGGCGCTCATATTGCTGCGGGGCGTGACTATCAACGGCAAACACATACGAGATCACCTGGATGCGATAGGACACCAAGATGCCTTCAATTATATGATCGAACTCGCGGACAACGGAAGCCCTCTCACGGAGCGCGTTATAAAAGAACTGCATTCACTTGTTCTGATGCGCGACGCGAAAAACAAAGGCGTATATCGGACGGTTGAGATCGCTATACTCGGAGCGTCGCGTAAACCGCCGCCGCACTACCTCGTCCGCGAACAGACGGAAGAATTGCTACGCGACTACGGCGTCATGAAACAAGACTCGCATATAATAAGAGCGGTGTCAGAATTTCATTTACGCTTCGAGGGAATACATCCTTTTATCGACGGCAACGGGCGGACAGGCCGGCTCATACTAAACCTCGAACTTATAAAAGCCGGTTTTTTGCCGGTAAATATAAAATTCGCCGACCGCGATAAATACTACGACTCCTTTGACAGTTTCCACGCAAACGGAGGCGCGTCAGACGCTTTAACACGGTTGATACTCGCGTACCAGGAGGAAGAAATACTGAAATACGCGGCAAAGATATCTTAAGGGTACAATCGAGTCTGGGGCGGCGTTCATTCCGGGTTTTCCGTCCTTGGCGGGACTTCGGCAAAACAGAGAGAAGCCGCTTGCGAAATTCATCTTCGAGCTTTTTCCCTTTTTTGCGCAGTTTTTGTGTTTGTTTGACATTTCCTGTATAATCGCCATAATGAGTAATCAGTAAAATATATTGAGTAAATTGTCTGGAGACGTTGAATGTTCAGCAGAAACCTGGTTTCACAACTTGCAGAGAGACTGAACGAACCGCGCCGGTTCATTCAAATCATCGCCGGCCCGAGGCAAACAGGCAAGACAACCGCCGTCCTTCAAGCTCTTGAAAAAATAAACACTCCTCGGCGCTTTGTCAGCGCCGACGACCCGAACCCCGTTTCCGCCGAATGGCTCCGCAACGAGTGGGAGCAAGCCCGCGCGCTTGCCGCGCCCGGCGAAGCCGTACTTGTGATTGACGAGATTCAAAAGGCCGGCGGTTGGTCTTCCATTGTCAAACTGCTCTGGGATGAGGACAGCAGATTACGCATAAACCTGAAAGCGGTTTTTACCGGGTCTTCTTCGCTGCTGCTGCAAAAAGGTCTGGCGGAGTCCTTGATGGGAAGATTTGAAATCCTGTATTCTCCCCATTGGAGTTATAAGGAATGCGGGGAAGCGTTCGGATACAGCCTCGATGACTTTCTGTTCTTCGGCGGTTATCCCGGCGCCGCCGCGCTTATCAAGGATGAAAACCGCTGGGCGCGCTATATTGGAACTTCCATCGTGGAACCTACGATTTCGCAGGATATTCTTATGATGGAGGAAGTCAGGAAACCCGCGCTATTGCGGTCCCTTTTCCTGCTCGGCTCTGGTTACAGCGCGCAGGAACTGTCCTTTACCAAGATGCTCGGACAACTTCAGGATGCGGGCAATACAGTGACCTTGGCACATTATCTCGACCTCCTCGACAGAGCAAATATGCTCACAGGCTTGCGAAATTACCGCGGAAATCAAATTTATACCCGCAAGAGTTCGCCCAGATTCATGGTATATGATACTTCGCTCATGACGTATGCGGACGGAACAAACAGGAGGCGTTTGCTCGACAATCCCAGGGATAAAGGCAGGCTTGCGGAAAGCGCGGTCGGCGCCTATCTGCTAGCCCGGAGTAAAGAAGAAGGATTTGAAGTCTACTGGTGGCGCGAGCGCAATAACGAGGTGGATTTTGTCATAAATAAGGGGAACCGGCTGACCGCTATCGAAGTCAAAAGCGGCAGGGTAAAGAACGCGGGAGGAAGCCTTGTTTTCAAGAAACTATATCCCGAGGCTCTATCACTTGTTGTCGGAAGCGGCGATACCAGCTTGGAAGATTTTCTGTCCGGCAAGAAGCCGCTGTTCTTGTGAGGAGTCGGCGCGGTAAAAAATTTATGCGGGCTGATTTCAAGCTCGTCATAAACAGAGCCGCTCAAAATGGCCGGTACGCCGAGAAGCTGGCCGGCGGATCGATTTTTCCTAAAGTCCCCGATTGACAAACAAGCCGGAACTCTATATATTTGCCCCAATCATTATTACCAACTACTACTAATTACAAGGGGCATTATGAACAGAGTTGGAATAAGCGCGAAACAAAAACGTCATAAACGTCTCATCGGTCTGCTGAACTCCGATCCTCTCACGTCGGACAACAGGCTCGCGCTCGAACTAGGGGTCAGCGTCGGCACGATACGCCTCGACAGGGAAGCGCTCAATCTGCCTGGCCTGCGCGAACGAACGCGCCATATGGCCGAGCGCGAATCGAACAGACTGGCCTCGCTCAAACAGGAGGAAGTCCTCGGCGAGATTCTGGAACTCGAACCGAACCGGCGCGCTCTGTCGGTTCTCACTACCAGCCGCGAGCACGCTTTCAGACACACCAACCTCGTCGCCGATCACTACATATACGCGCAGGCGGCGACACTGGCCATAGCCGTGGTGAGAGAGGCGCTTGCCGCCATCGGTTCGGCGCGGGTGCAGTTCGCCCATTCCCCTTATGTCGGCGAGAGGCTGAACGCCATTGCCATAGTCCGTGCCCACAAGGAGGGCAAATACATGGTCAGCGTGCATACCCGCGCTCGAGAGCGGGAAATTTTCGTGGCCCGCTTCGTGGTCATCGCCATCGAAACCACGATCGGCGGCGAGCCCGCGAAATAGGCGCGCTGGAAGGAGACTCGCGAATGCTTTTCGCTCTTGACGTCATGGGAGGAGACAAAGCCCCGGCCGAACCGTGCAAGGGGGCGATTCTGGCGTGCCGCGAAGACGAGGAGCTATCAGTGGCCCTCGTGGGCGCTGAAGATGCGATAAGACCGTATCTGGAATCCGCCGCCGATTCGGTTCGTTCGCGCATCAGCATCGTGAAAGCGAACGAAGTGATAGGCATGGGCGATAATCCGTCCGCCTCGATAAGGAGCAAGAAAAACTCCAGCCTCCGCGTGGCAATGGAGATGGTGCGCTCACGCGAGGCGGTCGGCTGCATATCGGCCGGAAACACGGGGGCGATAGTCGCGGGCGGAGTGCTTATAGTGGGCAGAATAAAGGGAATAGACAGGCCGGGCCTCGCCGTTCCCATTCCGTCGCTCAAAAAGACGACGCTCCTGCTCGACGTGGGGGCCACGGTTCGCTGCAAGGCTTTGAACCTGTACCAGTTCGCCCGCATGGGCGCCATCTACATGAGATCGCTCACGGGAATCGAAAACCCGAGCGTCGGCCTGTTCTCGAACGGCTCGGAGGACATAAAGGGCGACGGCGTGATAAGCGCGGCCCGGGAGATGTTGGCGTCGGAGAGCGCCGTAAATTTCGAGGGCTTCGTGGAGGGCAAGGACTTGCCGATAGGCCTCACCGACATAGTAGTCTGCGACGGTTTCACGGGAAACGCGCTCATAAAATTCGGCGAGGGCATCGGAGAGATGGTCAAGGTGATGATCAGGGAGGAAATAGAGAGCAGGTTACTCCCCAAAATAGGGGCCATGCTCATGATGCCGGCCCTCAGAAAAATGGCCGCGCGGTTCGAATACGAGACAAACGGCGGTTCGCCGCTGCTCGGAGTGGACGGCATAATCGTGAAAGCCCACGGAAATTCGAGGGACAGGGCGATCGCCGGGGCGTTGCACGTGGCGTCCGGGTTCGCCCGTCTTAAAGGAACGGATGTTATAAAGGAGAGTTTCGAGTCGCGCGCATAGCATCGACTCGCGTTCTGGAGGGGATATTTTGTCTTTAATTGCGGGAAGGCCTGTGGGAGTGCTCGGTACAGGAGTTTACATACCCAGGAGAGTATTGACCAACTTCGACCTCGAAAAGATAGTCGACACATCGGACGAATGGATAGTGGAACGCAGCGGTATTCACAGCCGGCATGTCATTTCGGAAGACGAGTCCAACGCCTCCATGTCGGCGGCGGCTTCGTTGGGCGCGATGCGCGACGCGGCGGTTCCGCCGGACCTCGTCGATATGGTCATGGTCGGAACAAATTCGCCCGATCGTCTGCTTCCTGGCGTCGGGCCGGTAGTTCAGTCGATGATAGGCGCTTCCAACTCCGGGGGGATGGACATACAGGCCGGATGCCCCGGCGCGCTATATGGGATGGCCGCGGCGGCCGGAGGGATCGCCTCGGGAATATGGAACAACGTCGTGGTGGTGGGCTCAGAAGCGATAAGCCGCCTGGTGGACTGGACTCACCGGAGCACATGCGTCCTTTTCGGAGACGGCGCCGGCGCATGCGTCATGGGAGAATGGCGTCCCGGCGCGCTCCGCGTCACGCACGCGGATCTCGCCGCCGACGGCTCGCACTCGGAACTCATATCGCTGCCGGCCGGTATGGCCGCTGAACCCGCGACCGAAAAAACCGTCAGAGAACACAGGCATTTCATAAAAATGAACGGCGCGGAGGTTTTTAAATTTGTAAACAGAAAAATTCCCTCGTATCTTGAGAATTTTTGCGAAAGTTGTGGTATAACAACGAAGGATGTCGATTGGTGGATTTTTCATCAGGCCAACATCAGGATTCTCGAGGGTATCGCCCGCAGGATGGGTGTTTCTATGGAAAAATTTGTGATAAACGTGGATAAATACGCCAACACGTCGGCCGCCTCGATAATGATAGGACTTCACGAGGCCCGTTTGGACGGCAGTATAGGCTCATCGCAGCGGGTGCTGGTTTGCAGCTTCGGAGCCGGAATGACCTACGGCGCGCTGTTGATGGAGTCGTAGCGGACGACGATACAACAAACAGAGGTGTTGTGATGTTCAGTGCGAACAGGATAACGAAGTTGTTGAATATCAAATATCCGATAATTCAAGGCGCGATGGCATGGGTGGCCGACGCAGAGCTTGCCGCGGCAGTCAGCAACGGAGGCGGGCTCGGCATAATAGCCGCGGGCAACATGCCGCCCGAGGCCCTGGATCGCGAGATTTCTAAAATAAGAACTCTGACCGACAAAACGTTCGGGCTCAATATAATGTTGCTGTCGCCGACGGCGCAGGACGCGATCGAACTCGCGGCGAAACACGGGGTGCCGGTGGTGACCACCGGGGCGGGACTGCCGGGCAAGGTGATAGACAGGCTGTCTCCGAGAGGCGTCATCGTGGTTCCCGTAGTCGCGTCGGTAGCGCACGCCGAACGCGTCAGAAAACAGGGCGCGTCCGCCGTCATAGCCGAAGGTATGGAAGCCGGAGGACATATCGGCGATATAACCACGATGGCTCTAACCGCTCAAATAACGAAGGCCGTGGACATTCCGGTCATTACCGCCGGAGGAATAGCGGACGGACGGGGGATGCTGGCCGCGTTCGCCCTGGGGGCTGAGGGCGTTCAGATGGGAACCCGCTTCATCTGCGCCGAGGAGTGCAACGCACACGATAATTTCAAAAAAAAGATAATCGACGCCAATGAACGCAGCACCGTGGTGACAGGCCGCCTGCTGGGACATC
>JAISYN010000128.1 GCA_031269915.1 Synergistaceae bacterium | reverse complement strand
CTCCCAGGTCCAAAGCCGCCTCCCGCAGACAGCGCCCCGATCTGATAAACGCATAGTGCTACGAGGTACGCAAATCCGCACTGATAGCCAATCGCGATCCAGAACCATCGCATATTGTTCATCTCGCGCTTGATGGCCCCCATTGCCGCGAAACAAGGCGCACACAACAGATTGAACACAAGGAACGAGTATGCCGCAAGCGGCGAGATCGAGGCCGAGAGGTTCGCCCAAATCTCCGCTCCGTCCTCGGCAACCTCCGAAAAACCGTAGAGGATACCGAACGTCCCCACGACGTTCTCTTTCGCGATGAGTCCCGTTATCGCAGCTACGGCCGACTTCCAGTCGCCCCAGCCAAGAGGTGTGAATATCCACGCGATGCCTGATCCGACTTTGGCCAAAACGCTGTCGGACATGTCAACCATTCCAAAACCGCCGTCAGTCCAGCTAAAGCTCGAAGTGAACCATACGGCAATAGTCGCGAGAAGGATGATCGTCCCTGCCTTTTTGACGAACGACATCCCGCGCTCCCACATGCTCCGCAGGATGCCGCTTGCGGTTGGCATGTGATATGCCGGCAGTTCCATGACGAACGGAGCCACATCACCTGAAAATAGTCTCATTTTTTTGAGCATAACCCCCGAACAGATAATCGCCGCAATGCCAACGAAGTACGCGCTGGGCGCTACCCACCACGCTCCGCCAAACAGCGCTCCCGAGATCAGGGCGATTATCGGAAGTTTTGCGCTGCAGGGGATGAATGTCGTCGTCATAATCGTCATTTTGCGGTCGCGGTCGTTCTCGATAGTCCGCGACGCCATAATCCCCGGCACGCCGCAACCAGTACCTATGAGAATCGGAATAAACGACTTGCCCGACAGACCGAAGCGGCGGAAGATTCTGTCCATGATGAATGCGATTCGAGCCATGTAGCCGCAGCCTTCCAAAAAAGCTAGGAACGCAAAAAGAATCAGCATTTGAGGCACAAAACCGAGCACGGCCCCTACTCCGGCGATAATTCCGTCGAGTATCAGCCCTTGTAGCCACTCCGCGCAGTTTATTGCCTCCAGCGCGTCGCCAAGCAATACCGGTACGCCAGGAACCCATGCGCCGTATTCCGCCGGGTCTGGCTCATCGGAAATTTCCCCCGCCTCAAAAGCATCTATTGCTTCGGAGTACGCCGCTGAGCCAATGCCTAAGAAGTGCCACCCGTCGCCGAATACCCCGTCATTAGCCCAGTCAGTCGCTACAGCGCCCACGCTCGTGATGGAGACAAAATACACGATGAACATCACAACCGCGAAAATTGGTAGCGCAAGAAATCTGTTTGTCACCACCATATCAATCTTATCCGAGAATGAGAGCTTGCCCTTGTTTTTGATCGTGCGGCATCCCTCGATAATCGATTCGATATACGCATATCGCTCTGCGGTGATAATACTCTCGGCATCGTCGTCCAACTCTTCCTCGCACAGCCGAATATCATTCTCAATGTGCTTGAGTGCCTCATCAGACAATCCCAGCCTGGCGATTATCTTCTCGTCCCGCTCGAAGAGCTTTACAGCGAGAAACCGTTGTTTTCCTTCCGGCAGGCTGTGCAGGGCGGCCTCTTCAATGTGCGCGAGCGTATGTTCCACCGATCCTGAAAAACTGTGGCGCGGTATATGCTTCTCACCGCCGGCCAAACCCGCTGCGAGCCTCGCGACCTCCATCACGCCCGTCCCTTTTAACGCGGAAATTTCAACTACGCGGCAACCCAGCTCTTTTTCAAGACGTGCGGAGTTAATTGTGTCCTCCTTCTTTTTCACCACATCCATCATATTCACCGCAACGACGAGGGGAATCCCAAGTTCGGCTAATTGCGTCGGGAGATGCAGATTGCGTTCCAAGTTCGTTCCGTCCACAATATTGATTATTACGTCAGGTTTTTCGTCAAGAAGATAATCGCGTGAGACAACCTCTTCCGGAGTATACGGAGAGAGCGAGTAAATCCCCGGCAAATCCATGATGATAATATTTTCGTCTTCGCGGAAACGCCCTTCTTTTTTTTCTACCGTGACACCCGGCCAGTTACCGACAAACTGGTTCAAACCCGTAAGAGCGTTAAACAATGTCGTCTTGCCACTGTTCGGATTCCCTGCGAGTGCGACTTTAATCCGCATTTTCATGACTGCCCCTTTCGGAAGGCTTTGGTCGTGAAACACCATACCGCAGCGCTTCCGACATCCATTCCACCTCGATACCGTCGGCGTCGATCTTTCGGAGCGATAGTTCGTATCCTCTTACCGTTATCTCCATCGGATCCCCGAGCGGAGCGACCTTCATGACGGTTATCTCCGAGCCCCTGGTTATCCCCATGTTCATTATTCTGTGCTTGACCTGCCCCTCACCGGCGATTTTCGTCACACGGAGCTTATCTCCCGGCTTTGCCACTCTGAGTGTCGCCAATTTTCATCACTCTCCTATCGTTATTTTTATCGCCATCTCGCGGCTTATCGCAACACGCGAATCTTTGACGCACACAACTACGTTCCCGCCAGTTTCCGCAATTACGGCGACTTTGCCTCCCGGCACAAAGCCAAGTTTCTCCAGAAACTGCCGCGTCGCAACTAGACCGCCCACTCTCTGTATGATGTATTGCTCGCCCGATTTAGCCAATGTTAAAGGCATCAACTTCTGGTCAATCCTTTACTTGTAAAGTTTATCGCCGTAAGAAAATTTAGGGCTGTGCAGTAGAGACTAAATAGAGCGTGCGCTCCTACTATGTCCGGGATATGAATGCCAGTGCAGACGAGGAAAGCAACTTTCTATGTTTGAGCTAGCGGTTTCAGCATAAAATATCTCCTCACGATAACAAGTGTCTCATTCATTGTTTCACCAATAAAACTGTCTTTGGCGACACGGCTATCGTAACAACCGGGATATTGTTTGTCAATAGAAATATGATTTTTTTATGGATTAAATATGGATTTATATATACTTAATTGAGGGTTATTTATGTAATACCAAGCAATAATGATATTTTATTTTGTGATGTGAAGTGTGAATTTTGTTTGGATATTTGGTGTGCTTTTTACATTGACGCTGCCTCCAAGCGCCGTAGCGAGCGCACGGACAATCGCGAGTCCAATGCCTGAGCCGCCTGTTTCTCTGTTGCGAGAGAGATCGGTACGGTAAAAGCGTTCAAACACCAGCGGCAGTTCCTCCTGTGAAATGCCTATGCCGTTGTCGATTACGCTGATTTCAAGTCGGTTGGGAAAATTATCGGCCGCGATTGAAACACGTCCGCCGGATGGAGTGTATTTCAAAGCATTTGAGAGCAAGTTCACTAAAATCTGCGTTAATCTGTCTCGGTCGGTTCGTACAGAAAAGGACGCGTTGCTCACTTCCAGCGTTACTCCCTTGTCCAAAAAAGAGCTTTCAAGATTTGTGGCAACAGCATGGATTACCTCTCCAACATTCAATTCCTGTTTCACAACGTTGAAGCCGCTGCCCTCACAGCGCGCTAATGTACCTAAATCCCCAATCAAATTGTTTATGCGAACGATTTCGTCATAACAACTTTTTATGCGGTCGGATGTCGGCTGCCAGATTCCATCCATGAGCGCTTCAACATGGCCCTGCAATGCTGTCATCGGTGTCTTGAGCTCATGTTCAATGTCCTGCGTCAGCCGTTTTCGCAGACTCTGCTGCTCCGAAAGGATATGCGCTAATTCATTGACTGTCTGCATCAATTCCTTTATCTCTATTGTGGAATCTTCCGTGTCGCCAAGCACACTATAGTCCCCTTCGGCGATCCTCTTGGACGCTCGCACGA
>JAISYN010000067.1 GCA_031269915.1 Synergistaceae bacterium | reverse complement strand
AATGAGGGAGATAAAGAAGCCGGGATGAAAGAAGTTTACGACTTCCTGAAAAGCTGCGGCAACTACTATCTCGCCACTACTGAGGGCGACCAGCCGAGAGTTCGCCCGTTCGGAAGCCTCGCCGTTTTTGAGGGCAAAATCTATTTCCAGACCGGGAAAATCAAGGATGTCTCGAAGCAGATGGCCGCTAATCCGAAGATTGAAATCTGCGCTTTCGACGGCAAAGGCGCGTGGGTTCGGGTTCAGGCTGTCGCTATTGACGATCCGAGAAGGGAAGCGAAGCAGTTCCTGCTTGACGCCCATCCTGAATTGAAGGGCATGTATTCGGCGGATGACGACAATACGCAGGTTTTGTATCTCAAGGACGCCGTGGTCAGATTTTATTCATTCACAGGGACGGGCGAACCGAGGATTGTCGAGTTCTGAAAGTATCTGCCGGACAGAATTATTTAGATTGAATGGGGCTGAAAGCGAAGTTATCGGAACGCGCGCAAAGGATCGCGTCGGATACGGCGGCGCTGTTTCTTGCTTTGAAGAGAAAAGAAACGCCTCTGCCCGCCAAAATCCTGATAGGGATCGCCGTATGTTACGCGCTGTCGCCCATTGACCTGATTCCTGACTTCATTCCCATGATTGGCTTTCTGGACGACGTTCTTTTATTGCCTTTGATAATCGCCGCCGCGATCAAGCTGACGCCGCCCTCTGTGATAGACGATTGCCGTAGCGAGGCAATCGGTATATGGGCCGAGGGCAAGCCTGAAAGATATCTCTGCTCTCTGCCTGTCGTTGTGATATGGCTGGCGATTATCGTCATGATTATCAGGGCAATCATGAAATGATCAAAAGGGGAATTGAAAGCGGGGAGTGGTTTTATTCCATTCTACAACTTCAGTGTTTCAATCCTTGCCGCTATTCAGAAATTTTTCAATACACTTCGCGGCGGCTGCCGCTGAAATATTGCTCACGTCGATGCAACGGCAGTGGTGCGCCGCATCTTCCGCATAACCATTGACGGCAAGGGGCCGTTCCAGATAACCCGAATATTGACGGATGAGCGTGTCATGCGCCCGTCATCTTATATCGCCCGTTCCCTCGCTGTTTTTGTACCACAACGAGGGAATATCGTTTTCTCTGATGAAAAATTTCCCACACGCCGGTTTGACAAATGGGACTCATACTTCTTTAATAGTTATTATAATATAGAACAAAACTTTCAGGAAGGGCGCGATGTAAAATGAAAATCATCGGTCTCAGTCCGGTCGAAATGACCGGGGATGTTATGGAGGTTTTGGAACGGCGCGGTCTTATAACGCGCCTCTGCCCTAATCACGACGAACTTGCGCCGCCGTTGGGAGAGATCGCCGTGAAGACGCTGTACGAACCAAAAGAGGGCTACGGAGCCCACAAGCTCATCAGCGTCACGGTGAACCGCGAGGAATTCGCCGGCTTCGGCGTCCATCCCGACAATGAGGAATTCTGGCTCATAGGCGACGCTGATACGCAGCCCATGTATCTTGCCGTCTCGCTCTTGAGCGCGGAGGAACTCGACTCAAAAATAGCCGGAGGGTCGCTCGAAAGTTCGGATTTTATAACCCTGCGCGTGAAATATAACGATCCGTGGGTCAGCTTTTTCGTCATGCACGCCAATGTGCCGCACGGAGAGGCCATAGTGAACACGGGGAAACGCCCGCCCACGTTTTACGTTACCGAGAGCCGCGACCTTCCGCTGCCGCTCACGGACATGGGCGATTACCGCCTGAAAGTACTGAGCGAATGACCCCCAGAGAAAGGATAGCGTGCGCTCTCGAACACAGACAGCCTGACAGAGTTCCGATAGATTTAGGCAGCAACGGACAGACCGGCATGAACGTGTCCACGCTCTACCGTTTCCGAAGGGAGCTTGGATTGCCTGAACATCCGATAAAAGTAATCGAACCGGCCCAGATGCTCGGCGAAATAGAGGATGATCTCATGAAAATCGTCGGAGGCGACGTGATGGGATTGTGGAACAGGGGTAATTTTTACGGTTTCCTCAACGAAAATTGGAAACCGTGGGCGCTCGACGATGGGACGCCGGTCTACGTACCAGGCGCTTTCGAGGTGGACGTCGACGAAAACGGCGTCAAGTGGCTTTACGCGCGCGGCGACAGAAGCTCGTCCCCATGCGCCTGTATGCCCGAGGGAGGCTCATTTTTCGACGCGGCGATACGCGGCGAGCCATTCGACTGGGACATAGACGAAGACGATCTGACTCCGGTCGATGATTTCAAGGACGATTTCGCCGTGGCCTCCGACGAGGACGCGTCATACTGGGAAGCGGAGTCACGGCGTCTTTACGAGGAGACCGATTACGCGATAATGGGCGTTTTGGGAGGCGGAGGCCTTGGGGACGTGGCGGTGATTCCCGGGCCGCACATAACCTCCCCGCGCGGGATAAGGCTTGTGTCCGACTGGCTGATGGCACACGCGCTGTTCCCCGACTATGTGGCGGAGGTTTTCGAGTATCAGACCGGCGTCATGATGAAAAACCTCGAAATTTACCGTCAGTCCGTGGGAGAGCGAATAAGCGTGATATGGGTCTCCGGGACCGACTTCGGGACGCAGAACGGTCTTTTCACGAGCAAGGAAACTTTCAGGAAATTGTATAAACCGTATTACGAAAGAATAAACGGGTGGATTCACGAAAATACCGGGTGGAAGACTTTTTACCATACCTGCGGCTGTGTGAACGATCTGCTGGACGATTTTGCCCAGATGGGGGTCGACTGTCTCAACCCAGTGCAGGTGAACGCCATAGAACGCGGGGGCATTTCGGCGCGCGAATTGAAAGACAGATGGGGAGACCGTTTCGTATTCTGGGGCGGCGGCGTGGATACTCAGAAGACATTGCCGTTCGGCACTCCGGAAGAAGTGAGAGCCGAGGTCACGGAGCGCGCGTCCATTTTCAACCGGGGCGGCGGTTTCGTCTTCTCCAGCATTCACAACGTGGTGGCGAAAGTGCCGGCCGAAAATCTCGCGGCCATGTACGAAGCCGTCTTGGGACGGCGAGTGGCCTGACGTTGGCGTCGGATGCCGCGCTATCGCGGCGGATCATTTGAGGAGGAGGTAAGACCGGTTTGCGGGATGTTCTGGAGTTCAAATCAATCTCGAAATATTTTCCGGGGGTGAAGGCGCTCGACGACATAACTTTCGAGGCGCGCGGCGGTGAAGTGCTGGCGTTTTTGGGAGAAAATGGAGCGGGAAAATCAACGCTACTCAAAGTTTTGAACGGGGACTATCGACCGGACGAGGGTCTCTGTCTCCTGAACGGAGAGGAGATGCGTTTTCACTCCCCGAACGAGGCGATCGACGCCGGGATCAGCGTCATTTATCAGGAGCGGCAGGTATTGGTGGAACTCAGCGTCGCGGAAAATATCTATCTCGGGCGTATGCCCGCCAATCGTTTCGGCGTCATCAACGTGAGGCGCGCCAATGAAATGGCTCTGGAGATAATCAGGGATTTCGGCCTGCCGATAGCCCCTTCCGCGAAGGTCAAGGATTTGAGCGTGGCTTATCAGCAGATGGTCGAGATAATGAAGGCGTACAGCCGCGAACGGATGAAAGTCGTCTGTTTCGACGAGCCCACCGCCAGCCTTTCCGAATCCGAGATAGAAAGTCTTTTCGGCATCATCGGGAAGCTGAAATCCGAGGGAAAAATAATCATATACGTATCGCACCGGATGAGCGAAATTCGCGCCATCGCGGATCGGGTCGCTATATTCAAGGACGGGCGTTTTGTCGGCATGGAAGACGCCAAGACCACGTCCGAAGCCGTGCTGATACGTAAGATGGTCGGGCGGGATCTGGGCGACATATACGATTCGCTTGACCGCGGCAAGGAAACAGGCCCGGTTCTGATGGAGGTACGGAATCTCGCCTCGGACTATGTGGAGGACGTATCCTTCATACTTCACAAGGGCGAGGTGCTGGGTTTCGCCGGTCTTGTCGGCGCGGGACGCACCGAGATAATGAGGACGATCATCGGCGCGGACAGGATGATATCCGGCGAAATGTTCCTTGAAGGCCGGAAGATCATAAACAGAGCGCCGGGAGACGCCATGCGGAACGGTATAGTGCTCGTTCCCGAGGATCGCAAAACGCAGGGCATTTTGTCGAATCGAGACGTGTCGGACAATATCAATATAGCGCTGATGAACCAGCACTCCAACGCGTTGGGAATGCTCGACACGGCGGCGGAATCGGCGGCAGCCGAAAAAGGTATCAGGGATTTCAAAATCAAAACGCCGTCCCCGAACAAAAAAATTGTCGAGCTGTCGGGAGGCAACCAGCAAAAGGCGCTTGTGGCGCGCGTCATGGCGACGAACCCGAAAGTTCTGATACTGGACGAACCAACAAAGGGCATAGACGTCGGCGCGAAGTCAGAGTTTTACAATATGATATGCGAATTCGCGAAGCGGGGACTTGGAATCATCCTAATATCGTCGGAGCTTCCTGAGGTGATAGGCCTGTCGGATCGTATAATAGTGATGAAGGGGCGCAGAGTGTCCGGCGAGGTTTCGAGGGAGGAAGCGACGGAGGACAGGATTCTGGCCCTCAGCATGATAGAAAAAGACGACACCGAGGAGGTTGAGGCGATATGAAAAAACCTGTCGCCGCGTTGGCGGACATACCCAGAATTATCGGCAGCGACAAACTGATATTGATAATTGCCATAGTGGTAGTTTTCGTGCTTTTTACATCGCTCAACAAAAATTTTTTGACGACGACGAATATAATAAACATACTGGTCGCCTCGTCGCTTGTGGGCCTGGTGGCGATCGGCGAGACATATCTGGTCATTGCCGGCCACGTGGATCTCTCGCCCGGTTCGATCGTCGCTTTTTCCGGCGTCTTATCCGCGCTGTTGGTGAGCCGCGGCGCTTCTTTTTACGAGGCGTTCGCGCTGACTCTGTTGTGCGGCGCTTTTATCGGTCTCGCGAACTCCTGCATGGTTAACGTAATCAGGCTTGAGCCTTTCATCGCCACTCTGGTCGCTCAATCGATAGTGCGAGGGTTCGCGTATATAATTTGCGGGGGTAAACCGATCGCTATCAGAGACGCTACGTTTCTCGAAGTGAGCAGGATAGTGTTCCTAAAACTCCCGCTGTCTGTGTGGGTGACTATCATCGGGTTCGCGATTTTCGGCTTTATACTGGCTCGAACCAAGTTCGGCCGGAGCATATACGCCGTGGGCGGCAACAAGGTCGCGGCGCGTCTAGCGGGGCTCAACCCTCAGCGGATAATGACGGCGTGCTACGTCACTATGGGCATCATATGCGCGATCGGAGGCACGGTGTTTGCGGCGCGCATGAACTCTGGACAGCCCGCCGGCAACGTCAACCTCGAATTCGACGCGATAACGGCGGTAATCCTGGGCGGAGTCTCCTTCGCAGGCGGGGTCGGCACTATGGGCGGCACGATACTCGGCGTTATCCTGATTCAGTCGTTCAACACCGGACTGACGATGGTAGATGTCCAATCATTCTGGCAGTACGTCGCCCGGGGAGGACTACTTCTTTTTGCGCTGACTTCAGACTACATCAGGAAATCCAACAGGGAGAAAAACCTTTTACTCGAGAGCAAGATGAACAAATAAAGTCGTAAAAGTACCTAAAGGAAGGTGATCGCGAGGACATAAAACGGCCAGGCGCGCCGGACATGATCCCGGCAGACGACAGATCCTCCGGGCAGCGGCGTATTGAACGCTCGGAGAAGATTGATTCGAGTTTTTACCATGATTCCTGTAGGAGGGAACTGCTGATGAAGAAGATTTTCGCAATTGCAATATCCGTTTTAATACTGACCGGGCTTGCCGCCGGAATGGCGTCCGCCGCCGACAAAGGCGTGATTTACGGAATATATAAGGCGGGCGACCAGACCTGGTTCATTGATGAGGGCGCGGCGGCTAAGAAGGCAGCCGAAGAGGCCGGTTACAGATTCATATTCGTCGACGCTAAAATGAGCCCGGAGGAATACCTCAAGGCCATAGACAACGCGATAGCCAACAATGCCGCGGGAGTCGTCACCTGCATTCCCGATCAGACCATGTCGCAGGCCGCGGTCGACAAACTGGCCGCAGCCAAAATACCGGTCGTTGCCGCTGACGACGCGCTCGAAGTCGACGGCAGGAAGATAGCCCCGTGGGTCGGTATCAACGCCTACGTTATCGGAGAGGCGAACGGCGAGTGGCTCGCCAATTACGCCAACGCAAACAATCTGCTGGAAAATCCCGAAGTCGGCCTGCTCATCGTTACTATGGACACGGTTTCGAGCTGCGTTCCGCGCGCCGAAGGCGAGTACGACAAATTCACCGCTCTGGCGCCGTCATTTGACAAGAAGCGCATTTTCAAGGCGGACTACGACGGAACGACCGAAAAGGGCAACACCGTCTCCGCAGCCGTATTCACTGCGCACCCCGAGATAAAGACCTGGCTTGTGACAGGAGCCAACGAGGAAGGCACCGTCGGAGCCGTCCGCGCTCTCGAGAGCGCCGGTCTCGATAAAAACGCCTGCGTGGTGGGCCTCGGCGCGTATATGTCCAAGGATGAGTTCCGCAAGCCCGGAGGATCGGCGATGAAAGCCTCCGCATACTTCTCGTCTGACGCGGTCGGCGCGGGTTCGGTCAAAGTCCTGCTCGACCTCATCGATGGCAAGGAAGTGACCCAGGAGACGGCGGTCGACGCGATAATCGTCACCCCAGAGAATTTTGAGGCGGTCATGGGAGACGCCGCGAAGTAAGCGGCGTTAACGGCAATTTTTGCCTAAGCGCCGCTTCTTCAATGAGCGGCGTTTAGGCCGTCCGCTGACAGTTCAATTCGTCTTTGTATATACAGATCGGAGGAACCGCGGTACTATGATGACGTCAAGAGAGCGCACTTTTCTTGCGCTGCTGCATGAGGAGCCCGACCGGCCGCCCATAAGCGCTACATACACTCCCGAAGCCGCGCTCGTGCTTCGCGCCGAATTCGGCCGCCACGAGGACGATCTCGGCTATGTGATGGGCAACGACCTCATCAAAACGACGGTCGGCGTCGAAAACAGCTACTACATGTACGATACCGGCGAGTACACATGCCCTTTCGGCGTCAGGTGGCGCAATGTGCGCAACGAGACAGGGCATTACACGGAAAATATAGGCGGCGCTTTGTACGACGACCCGGACGGGGAAAAGTTGCGAGCCTACAGTATACCTGATCCTGAAAACCCCGCGCTGTACTCGAACGTCCGCGAGGCGGTCGAAAAATACGGAGAGGAAAAGTTCATCATAGGCTCCTGCCAGTGTTCCATTTTCGAGACGGCGTGGTATTTGCACGGGCTGGAACAGATGCTCGTCGATATGGCCGCGGACGAGGATTATTCGAACGAGCTGTTCGACAGGATAATGCGATTCCCCCTGCGCGCCGGACTGCGCATGATAGACGCCGGCGTTGACATGGTATGGCTTGGGGACGATATCTCGACGCAGCTCGGCATGATGATATCCGTGCCGATGTGGCGGAAATATTTCAAAGAGCGCTACGCCTTCATCTTTTCGGAATATCGCAAAAAGCGTCCGGACATAGTGATAGCGTACCACTCCTGCGGAAACTGCGAGAAGATAATAGACGAGATGGTCGAAATAGGGCTGGACGTATTGAACCCCATCCAGCCTCTCGCGATAGACCCTTTTATGGTCAAGCGGCGCTACGGCAGGAAACTGACCATGTTCGGAGCGATAGACGTGCAGTGGCTCATGCCCTACGGTTCCGCCGAGGAAATAACGCGGAGCGTGAGGGAGTGCAAAAAATATCTCGGAGCGGGCGGCGGCTACATACTCTCCCCGGCCCATCACATTCAGTCGGACACCGGCCTGGAAAATATAAAGGCGTTCTATGCGGCCGCGATGGAACCGACGGATTATGACAGCAAATATACGGCGGTCGCCGAGGGTTGTTCATAAAGACACTATTCTCACTATTCCTTCACGGCCGGTTTCGGCGAGAAACTCATTTATGGAAGTTCCGTCTGACGGGTGTGTGAAATCACGCGCTATATCCAGCATCGGCACGAGCACAAACGCGCGTTCGCCCATCAGGGGATGCGGTATCACCAATTTTTCCTCGTTCAGCAGCATATCTCCGTATGTCAATATGTCGATGTCTATCTCCCTCGGCCCCCAACGCTCGCGCGCTACCCGCCCAAGTTCGCGCTCGATGGTTTGCGTTTCGGAGAGCAGCGCGCGCGGAGACAGATCGGTCTCCAGCATCACGCAGGCGTTCAAAAATCTCGGCTGGAATTCCACTCCCCACGGCTCGGTCTCGTACACCTCGCTCTTTGCCGTTATCTTGCCCGTTCTCCTCATTAAAAGCTCCACGGCTGTTCTGATATTTTCCAGCCTGTTACCCACATTGCTGCCAAGCGATAACGCGCAGAGAGTCATAGCTTGTATTTCAATATCTCAGTAACCATATCCACCGTGCGCCTGTTGGCCGCCACGTCATGAACCCGAACGATACGCACTCCGGAGAGAGTGCAGAGCGCGGTTATCGCGAGAGTGCCGTCGAGCCGGCGTGAAGGGTTGCCCCTTGCGCCGCTTCCCGCCACGGAACCGATGAATCCCTTTCTCGACGCTCCTATCAGAACGGGCGGTCCAAAAGCTGAAAATTTTTCGAGATTTGCCAGGATTGTGAGATTATCCGAAACGTTCTTTCCAAAACCTATCCCGGGATCGATTATCAACGAATTCCTCGATACGCCGGATGATTCAAGCACCGCTATTTTTTCCCTGAAAAAATCTCGCATCTCCGACATCAGATCGTCATAACGCGGGTCCTCCTGCATCACGTCCGGAGTGCCTTTCGTGTGCGTCAGGACATACGCCGCGCCGGACCTGGCCGTTACAGAGACCATGCCGTCCGATTCTTCCGGAAGCTCCAGCCCGGAAACGTCGTTGATCATATCCGCCCCGGCCTCGATCGCCGCCTCCGCGACGGCGGCTTTGCGCGTATCGACGGATATCGGCATATCCGGCAGCTCCCGGCGAATCGATCTCACCACGGGCAGCAGCGCGTCGCGCTCTGTCTCCTCGCTCACGCCGCGCGAGCCGGGGCGGGTGGACTCCGCGCCTATGTCGATAATATCGGCTCCTTTCTTCGCCATCGAAACGGCGCGCACAACCGCCTCTCTTTCGCCGGCGACTCTGCTCTCCTTGAAAAACGAATCGTTAGTGACGTTCAGGATACCCATGACAAGCGTCCCGTCCCGCGATAATTTTCTGCCGCCCAAGAGTGGAATCACTCCCAAATTCATCACATCCCGAAGAAAATTTTGCCCACGCCATACCTGTAATTATCTTAAGGCTGATTTATAGCTAAAGGCCTAAAGGGTGAAGATTTAAACCCTTGCAATGCCAGTATCCCTAACCGGCAAAATGTCGTTCAAGCGCATTAATCAGCGTTTCCTCAAAACACCTCCGCCGTGCGGGCGTCAGCTCCCGAAATCGTACCTCAGCCTGGGACGCCTTGCGGCGTTCACCTCGTCCGGCCTGCGGACGGGCGTCGTGTGCGGCGAATTTCGCAATATCTCCGGGTTCGTCCCCGCCGCGTCGTAAATCTCCCTCAGCGCGGCGACGGCATGGTCAAGGGTTTCGCGCGACTCCGTCTCCGTGGGCTCTATCATCAGAGCCTCCTTCACTATCAGGGGGAAATACATAGTGGGCGGATGAATGCCGCGGTCGAGAAGCGCCTTGGCGACGTCCATCGCCGACACCCCGCAGTCGTTTTTCAACCGCTCGAGCGTCAGCACAAATTCGTGCATGCACGTACCCGGATAGGCAACGTCATAAATATCGGACAGTTTCCTCATCATATAATTGGCGTTCAGCACCGCGTTGCGAGCCGCGTCCGGTATGCCGTCCGCGCCAAGCGTCAGTATGTAGGCGAGAGCGCGCACAACCACCAGGAAATTACCGTTGAACGCCGTCACTCGGCCGACGCTCTCTTCGGGCGCTTCGAAGACATACGATTCTCCGGTTTTTGCCGCGCGCGGCGACGGCAAAAACCTGGAGAGACGCGCCTTGCAGCCCACCGCCCCCGCCCCCGGACCGCCTCCTCCGTGAGGCGTGGAGAACGTCTTGTGAAGGTTCAAGTGTATCACGTCAAAGCCCATATCGCCGGGCCGCGCGATACCCATTATGGCGTTGAGATTCGCGCCGTCGTAATAGCACATTCCTCCGGCGTCGTGAATTATCCTGGTAATTTCCAGTATGTTTCTGTCGAATATTCCGAGCGTATTTGGGTTGGTCAGCATCAATCCAGCGGTATCGGGCCCGGCTGCCGCCCGAAGCGCGTCCAGATCCACTCCGCCGTCCCCGTTGGACGGGACGTTTATGACCCGATACCCCGTCATGCCGGCCGTAGCCGGATTTGTCCCATGCGCCGAATCGGGCGCGATTATCTTGTCGCGCGCGCCGTCGCCCCTCGCGTCGTGATACGCTTTAATGAGCAGCACTCCGGTGAATTCACCGTGCGCTCCAGCGGCCGGCTGAAACGTCATAGCGTCCATTCCCGTTATTTCGCACAGCAGACGCTCGCTCTCGGCAAGGACTTCAAGGCATCCCTGAACCGCGCTCTCCGGCTGGAGGGGGTGTATGCCGGTGAAGCCCGGGAGATTCGCGATTTCATCGTTTACCTTTGGGTTATATTTCATCGTGCAGGAACCGAGAGGATACAATCCGTCGTTCACACCGTACGTCCTGCGGGCGAGCCGCGCGTAGTGACGCGAAATATCGGGAGGCGCCATCTCCGGCAATCTGGGGGGAGCGGCGCGCGTCATTCCGTCGGGAAGCGCGGCCTCCGGCACATCGAGCGGCGGTATCACCGGAAAATATCTGCCGGGTCTGCTTTTTTCAAAACTGAGATTCATCGTCCTATCCCCTTCAAAACAGCGGCAAGCTCGTCTATATCTTCTCTTGTGTTCATCTCCGTCACGCACCACAACAGACCGCCGTCGACCGGCAGGCCTCCGAGTATGCCTCGGGCTTCCAGCGCCATCAGGAGTTTATCTCTGTCCCCCGGGCATTTTGTAACGAACTCGTGAAAAAATCCGCCTTCGTATTTCATTTCGAAACCCGGAATCGAGGAAATACGCTCCGATGCGTAACGCGCTTTTGACACGCACTGCAGCGCCACGTTTCTCAGGCCCTCCGGACCCATTACAGTGAGATACACGGATGCCGCAAGCGCGCACAACGCCTGATTCGAGCAGATATTCGACGAAGCTTTCTCCCGCCTGATATGCTGTTCGCGAGCCTGCAGCGTCAGGACGAAAGCGCGCCCGCCGTCAGCATCCACGGTCTCTCCGACTATGCGGCCCGGCAGCCTGCGCGTCATCTCGGCGGACGCCGTCATAAAACCGAGGTACGGTCCGCCGAACGACAGCGGCATTCCTAGCGGCTGCGCCTCCCCCACCGCGACGTCAGCGCCGCATTCGGCCGGAGTCCTGAGTATCGCCGCGGCTATGGGGTTTACTCCCATCACGAATTTGGCCCCCCGCGAGTGCGCTATATCGCCTATATTCCCAGCATCCTCAATGAGTCCGTAATAATTGGGATTGGACATATATACGCAGGCCGTCGTCTCGTCAAGCATGCCGCGCAGCCCGTCGGCGTCCGTGACGCCGTTCTTCGGCGGTATCACCTCAAAATCCGCGCCGGACGCATAACAATAGGTCTTGACCACTTCGGCGAGCCTGGGGTTGGAAGTCCCGGAGAGCAGCACTTTGCTCCTGCGACGGTCGCGGCACATCGCGGCGGCTTCCGCCGCCGCCGAAGCGCCGTCGTAAACCGACGCGTTCGACGCGTCCAGCCCGGTAAGCTCGCACATCATCGTCTGAAACTCGAATATCGCCTGAAGCGTGCCCTGACTTATTTCGGCCTGATAGGGCGTGTAGCAGGTCACGAATTCCTCGCGGGAGGTTATCTGTTTCACCAGCGCCGGGATGTAGTGATTGTAGGCGCCGGCGCCTCTGAATATCGAGCGGAAGATTTTGTTTCCGGCGGCGAGTTTCTCCATCCGCCGCCTCGTCTCGAGTTCCGAGCATCCGCCCGGTATATCGAGTCGTTCGACCAACAGTTCGCGCGGAATATCTCCGTACAGTTCCGAAAAACTTGAAACTCCTGCCTCCCGCAGCATGTCCATCTGCTCGGATTCCGTCGACGGGACGTAATACGACATCGCTCACTCACCTTTCCCGCAATATTTTCCGTACTCCTCGGCGTCGAGAAGTTCCTCCCTGCCGGTGATTTTGTCGAGCGCGAAAAACCATGTTCCGTACGGATCCGAGTTGACCGTTTCGGGAGAATCGGCGGCGGCCCCGTTTACCTCGCATACGGTTCCCGAGAGGGGGCTGAATATGTCGGACACCGCCTTGACCGACTCGACATCGGCGATGCGCTCCCCCTTGACGGCCAAATCGCCGACTTCGGGAAGATTGACGAAAACGATGTCGCCCAGCTCGTGCTGAGCGTAATCGGTTATTCCCACCCTGGCCGTTCCGTCCCTTTCGGCGACCCATTCGTGTGACTTGGAATAGAGCAGTTCATGTGGAAAATTCATGCCTTCGTCTCCTTTGTTCTCGATATTTTTGTCATATTATCTCCCGCGCGAATAAAACGGCAGAGGCGTCACCTCGGCCTCCACTCTCCTGCCCCGCACGTCGCATTCGACGCGCCCGCCCGGAGCCGAACGCGCGGCGTCGATCGAAGCCATCGCCGCGGGATACCCCAGGTATGGACAGTGGGTGCCGGACGTGGTTCTGCCGACGTGACGCCCGTCCATGAACACCGCCGAGTTCTCCCGCACTATTCCGCGCCCGGTGACGCGCAGGCCCACACGAATCCGCGCGGGGTCCGTCCGCTTTTCAAGGGCGGCCTTGCCGATGAAGTCCTCTTTCGACATGTCCACGCCGAAAGAGAGCCCCGCCTCGAACGGCGTGACGGTCTCGTCCATCTCGTGACCGTAAAGAGGCATCGCGGCTTCGAGCCGCAGCGTGTCCCGCGCTCCCAGCCCCGCTGGGATCAGCCCGAAACCGGCGCCCGCCTCCATCAGCGCGTTCCACAGCGCCGCGGCGTCGCCGGCGTTCGTGTAAAGTTCGTACCCCAGCTCTCCGGTGTACCCTGTCCGCGAGAGCAGGCACTTTATCCCTCCTACGCTCACGCCGTCGTTAAAAGTATAGTACCTCTCCGGGATATCCGACGCGTCAGCCGCGCGCTCCAGCACGCCGCGGGACATCGGCCCCTGGAGCGCTATCTGCGCGACGCCGGAGGAAATGTCCTCCACTGACACGTCGCCGGACGCGCGGTTTTTCATCCACTTAAAATCCTTCTCCCTGTTAGCGGCGTTCACCACGACCAGATATTTTTCGGCGTTCATCCTGTAAACGAGCACGTCGTCGATAATTCCTCCGTCGTCGTTGCACATCAGCGAGTAGCGCACTTTCCCGTCCGCCATGCGGGTGAAATCGTTCGTAAACGTCTTCTGAACGTTCGGGAACGCGTCTCTGCCGCTGTAAGTTATCTCCCCCATGTGAGAGACGTCGAATAAGCCGACGGCTTTTCTCACGGCCATATGTTCGGCAATCACGCCGGAATACTGTACTGGGAGCATATAACCCGCGAACGGAACCATCCTGCCGCCGCTCGAAACGTGAATGTCATACAACGGT
>JAISYN010000042.1 GCA_031269915.1 Synergistaceae bacterium | reverse complement strand
AGGACGGCCGTTCAATTAATGAGCGGCCTCCTACCCGATTGAGGGAGATAAGGGTTATGGCGTCTGAGCGGATTGAAGCGGCGAAAAGAACTGTTTCCGATATCACAGAACAGATGGGATATGAGTGTGTGGGAATCGAGATATCCAACGCGCGCGCGGGCGCGGTTCTGAGAATTTATATAGATTCGCCAGACGGGATCGGGCATTTTGATTGCGAAAAGGTGTCCCGCGCTGTTTCGGAATGTTTCGACAACGCGGATAGGGAAGGGGCGCCGTTCTTTGGGGGAGAGTATTCCATAGAAGTAAGTTCACCCGGAATCGAAAGGCCGCTTTTTACGGAAGAACACTACGCAAGGCACATAGGGCGCGAAGCATCCGTCAGCATGAAAAGCGGATGTAAAACCACCGGTGTTATAATATCCTGCGACAATGGTTTTGTGACGCTGAATTGCGATTGTAAGGACGTATCGCTGCCCTTCGGCGATATCAAAAAAGGCAATCTCGTTAATAAAAATATTAAAACTGAAAAAAGTAAGTCTTCCAAATATTGAGGAGGGAAATATATGCAGCTCGGCAAGGATTTCATCAAAGCCTTCAAACAGATTGAGGCTGAAAAAGGCCTTCCGATAGAAATAATAACGTCGAGCCTGGAAGCGGCGATGGCGTCGGCGTACAAAAAATATAAAAACGGCAATCATATCGTCGAGGTTCACATCAATCTCTCGAACGGCGAAATATCCCTTGCCGAAAAGTATCATATCGTCGACGAAGTGACTGCCCCCGACTCGGAATGGACACTGGAACAGGCGCGTGAGAAAGGTTTCGAGGATATTGAAAGCGGCGATTACGTCTACGTGGAAGTCAATCCTGAGAATTTCGGCCGCATTGCCGCCCAGACCGCGAGGCAGGTCATCATACAGCGTCTCAAGGATGCGGAGCGTCAGATAATATTCAACGAGTTTGCCGACCATATAGGAGACATGGTCCTTGGAACCATCTTCAAAACAGAGGGCGATCAGATACTAGTCAGAGTCAACGACAGAACCGACGCGCTTCTTCCGAGAGAAGAGAGAATGTCGGGAGAATTGTACCCTCCGGGAGAAAGGAAAAAATTTCTGCTCCTTGATGTGAGAAAGACCACGCGCGGACCCCGTATCATAGTTTCGAGGACTCATCCGGGATTACTGAAACGTTTGCTCGAGCTGGAAGTGCCTGAGATTTCGGAGGGCACGGTCGAAATAAAATCCATCGTCAGAGAAGCCGGAGCCAGAGCCAAGGTCGCGGTGAGATCTCTAGATATAAACGTCGATCCGGTGGGCGCCTGCGTTGGAAATGGGGGAGCCAGGATAAAGTCGATAAGCGAGGAACTCGGCGGAGAACGGATAGACGTCATCATCTGGAGCGACGACGCCATGCAATTCGTCCGCAACGCGCTGTCTCCGGCGAAAGCCGCCAAGGTAGAGCCTGTACTGGAACAGGAACATTCGCTCAGGATATATGTGCGCCAGGATCAATTATCCCTCGCGATCGGAAAGGCCGGCCAGAATGTCCGGCTCGCGGCGCGCCTCACCGGCTGGAAAATAGATATAAAGGTTATAGAACCGGAACGTTTGCCGACTTTACACGACTTGTTCGACGATATAATAAAGAATACAGGAGAATCACTGTGGGAGGATCTGCCAAAAGATTGAGCAACGTGCGCGCGCGGATGCGAAAGTGTTTGGGATGCGGGCTGGAGTTCCCCAAATCCACTCTTTTAAGGATCGTCCGTTCGACAGCCGGAGAGGTGAGTGTGGACCTGTCCGGCATCGAGTCAGGACGCGGGGCTTATTTATGCTCGAATGCTGAGTGCGTGCTGAAAGCGCGGAAGAAAAACGCACTCGCGCGAGTGCTGAAACGCCCCGTCGACAGCGAAATATACTCTCGTATAGCCGAACATATTCAGCGCGGTCGTAATGACGGAATTGCCTGATAATATGGGACGGATTTTGGCTTTGCTAGGTATAGCGCGTCGCGCGAACGAACTGATAATTGGCCAGGACAAGGTGCTGAAGGTTCTGTCGTCCGGGCGCCGTCTATTTATAGTGGCGGCCGCCGACTGTTCGCAAAACTTATTGCGCAGAACCGGCCGTTTATGCGATATTCGCGTCGCAAACGGATTGTCGCGTGAATCGCTGGGAGTAGCCGTCGGCGTCGGAAACACTCAAATAGTCGCCCTCCCTGCCGGGAGTGGTTTTGTAAAAAAACTCGAAGAATTATTGACACAGGGGGGAACGTTGAACGGATGAATAAAATCAGGGTATATGAATTAGCGAAACTTCTGGGCCGTACCAATCCGGAACTGCTCGACATATTGAAAGAGCTTAAAATCGAAGCCAAATCTCACATGAGTTCAATAGATATGGAGACAGCGCAGAAAGTCGAGAAATTTATCAACGCATCCGGGTCCGAAAATCTTTCGAAAACACCTGAACAGGAACCCAAAGAGGCGCCCGCCGCCGTTATTTTCATCGACGACAGGACCACTGTCGGGGATATAGCCAAAAAACTTGGGCGCGCGCCGACCGAGGTCGTAAAAATTTTGATAGACGAGGGATTTATGATCCCGGCCAACAGCATACCGACGGACGATGTGCTGACTGTGATAAGCGTTGCATTCAACTGTAAGATAAAAAAAGGACCTGCGGAGAGCGAGGGCGAGACGTCCGAAACTCCGAAAATAAAAGAGCCGGCGAGAGACGGCGCCAATTTAGGAAAAAGCATAAAAAAACAGGAGAAAAAACCAGCGGTAATCAGCAAAATTCCTCTCGAAAACATGCAGGATTCGCGTCCCAGACCTCCCATAGTCACAGTTTTAGGACATGTCGATCACGGCAAGACGACGCTCTTGGACTTCATCCGCAAAACTCGTGTGACAGACGGCGAGGCTGGAGGCATAACACAGCACATAGGCGCGTACAAGGTCGATTATAACGGGAACCAGATAGTATTTCTGGATACGCCGGGGCACGAGGCGTTTACGGCTATGCGCGCGCGGGGGGCTAGCGTGACCGACATAGCCATTCTGGTAGTGGCCGCCGAGGACGGAGTGAAACCGCAGACGCTGGAAGCAATGAACCACGCCAAAGCGGGAGGGGTTCCGATAATAGTCGCTATCAACAAGATAGACAAACCGGACGCAAAACCCGAAAGGGTCCGACAGCAGCTTTCCGACTATGGGCTTGTCCCCGAGGAGTGGGGAGGGGACGTGGTAATGGTGGAAATCTCCGCCAAAACAGGACAGGGAATTGACAATCTTCTGGACATGGTTCTTCTTGTGGCGGAGATGGCCGAATTGAAAGCCTCCGATACGGCGTCCGCGTACGGCGTAGTTGTAGAAGCGAATCTCGACAAGGGTAAAGGACCGGTCGCTGCCGTGATAGTCCAACAGGGAACGCTCAGGAAAGGCGCTATAATAGCGACAGATACATCATGGGGAAAAATAAGGGCCATACTCGATGACAAAGGACACTCCATAGACAGCGCGGGTCCCAGCACTCCCGCCGAGATACTTGGGTTCGAGTCTCTCCCTATGCCCGGGGAGACCTTTCGCATAATTATATCGGAGCGGGAAGCGAGAGACCTCATTTCCGGAGCGTCCCGCAAAGAAACACAGGGACAGTCGCGCACACCACTGACGCTCGAAGAACTGTACGAGCAAATGCAAGCGAGCGACACTCCGCAGTTGAACGTGATACTCAAGTGCGATGTGCAAGGTTCATTGGAGGCGTTCCACTCGACTCTCATGAAAATGAGCACTGACGAGGTTAAAATCAACATCATACACGAAGGCGTAGGCAGGATATCCGGTTCCGACGTCACACTCGCGTCCGTGTCGCACGCCATAATAATAGGTTTCAACGTCAGGCCCGATTCCAACGCGGCAAAACTGAGCGAAACCGAAAATGTACAAATTCGCCTCTATCGGGTAATATACGATATGCAAGAGGACATAAAAGCGGCGCTCGAAGGTATGCTGGCTCCGTTGCTCCGGGAAAACATCGTAGGTCAGGCGGAAATCAGAGCTATATTCAAAATCCCAAAGTCCGGCAAAATCGCGGGGTGTTTCGTTCAGTCAGGCGTAATCAAGCGCAGCGTCAAAGTCCGTATCGTCCGCGACGGCGTGGTGATATGGGACGGTTCGCTGTCCGGCCTGCGCCATTTTAAAGAGGACGTGCGCGAGATATCGGCCGGCAACGAATGCGGGTTCAGTTTTTCCGGTTTTCAGGACTTTCGAGAGGGGGACATTGTTGAAGCGTACGAAATACTGTCGGAGAAAAAGACTCTCGATATATGATCCCATGGCTGTGTGTGGTAATTTTCTCCATAGAAATAAATGGAGCCGGAAGCCTGAAAGACAGAAGGCAGGTCGTGAGGTCGCTCCTTGTTAAACTACATCAGCGTTTCAACGCATCTTGCGCGGATCTCGGGCCGGAGGATTTATGGAATAGAGCGGATATCGCCGTTTCATGCATTGGATCTTCACATAGGGAAATCGAATCGCGCGCGCAGCAGATGTGTTCTTTTGCCGAACGCGCGGAAAATGACGGAGAATTTATATTATTGGGCATAAAACACGAGGTATTTGCGTATGGCGACTTTTAGGATTGAAAGGCTAAACCGGGAATTTTTGCGCCTTATAGCCGAGATATTGAATAACAGGCTGAAGGATGAAATGTGGCGGGAAGTCGTTCTCACTCATGTGGACTGTTCTAAAGATCTCAGCCATGCGAAAATCTATTACACCGTGCTGGATGATTCGTCCATTCAGCGTGTCCAGGGCGCGTTAGAATTGTCCGCGGGCAAGATAAGAGGGCATCTGGGGCGTGAGATGCACATACGCCAGATACCGGAACTTCATTTTATTTTTGACGATTCCGAGCGCAGAGCGAGAGATATCGACGCGCTCATTGAGCGGGTAATAAAAGAGGATGGAATCAGAAAATCATAACGACATATTACGTGAAATAATCGAACTTATGAAAGCCGCGGACTCCTGGCTTGTGATATCCCACGAAAAGCCGGACGGAGACACAATAGGCTGCGGTACGGCCCTTGTACGTTTGGGACTCCGTCTGTCAAAAAAAGTGATGTTCGCGTGTCCCGATCCATGTCCGTACCGCTATTCGTTTTTGCTGGACGGGATCGGTCTGGCAATGTCGGAATGCCTGCCTGACAATTTCCCGGGCGAGAACGGAGTATTCATAAGCGTGGACACCAGCGCCATCTCGCGTTCTTTCCCCGAACTGGCGAAACGCCCCGCGGAGTGCGCGTTGATAAATATCGATCATCATATAGACAACGGGCGTTACGGAGACGTCAATTGGATAGATTCCACCGCCTCCGCTACTGGTGAAATGCTGACGGAACTCATGTATGCTTCTCCCTGGGGATTGACGAAAAGCGAAGCGACCGCCCTTTACGCGGCGATCGTTTCCGACAACGGTGATTTTCGTTTTGCCTCCACTACGCTGAGAAGCCACGATTGCGCGATGAAACTTATGCACTCGGGAGTTTCTCCCAATGAAATAGCTGAAGCGCTCGAATCTACGATGTCCGCGGGGACTTTGCGGTTATGGGGTCGGGCGATGGTTAGAACTGATACGTTCGCGGACGGCGCCTGCGCGATTTACTGGCTCACATCCGACGATTTCACCGAGACTGACACATCCAGGGATTCTACGGAAAACATGGTCAATTTCCTGCTGCGGATTAAAAACGTGAAATTGGCGGCGCTGTGCTGTGAAAGCACGGAATCGGGCGGAACACTCAAGAGTGTCCGCGCGTCGCTTAGGGCCCGCGCGCCGTACAACGCGCGGGAGGTAGCGGCGGTTTTCGGCGGCGGAGGGCACGATCTCGCTTCCGGCTGCACTATAGACGCCCCCATCCCCGATGCGGTGAATATGCTGCGCGCGGAAATGTCACGCTATGCTTCAGGGATTGCTGCCGATAGATAAACCGGTCGGCCTTCGCAGCTCGCATTGTGTAGAGCAGGTCAAAAGGCTGACAGGCAAGGGCGTGAAGGTAGGCCACGGAGGCACGCTCGACTCGTCCGCGAGCGGCGTATTGGTTTTGCTGCTTGGCGCCGCAACCAGAGCGAGCGGATATGTCATGCTGATGCCTAAAACGTACAGAGCGGTTATAAGACTCGGAGCGGAAACAACAACATGCGATTATACCGGCCGGATAACAGCGATCGGGGATTGCCGCAAAGTAAAGGAATCGGATATAGACGAGGTCATCCCGTCATTTATAGGGTGGAGAATGCAGACCCCTCCGGAAATATCGGCTGTTCATGTGAATGGACGGAGAGCCCATGAGATATCGAGAGCTGGCGGCAACCCCGAAATATCCCCGAGGCCGGTGTTCGTAGAAAGCATACGCAGAGCCGGAGCTGTTTCGGACGACGGAGAGG
>JAISYN010000018.1 GCA_031269915.1 Synergistaceae bacterium | reverse complement strand
CAAGCCCAGGCTGAAAGCCTGTTCATTTCAGGCTTTACAAGGATTCATTAAGCAAGGTACAATCAATCTGCGAGAGGGCAAAGGGACTCCGTTTTTCATAACTTAGTAGACACTATCTGTGCTCATATACCATCAAAATTATATCGCGTTGGATATCAAACATCAAGTTATATCTCTCGGAATCTCCGATAAAACATGAGATTCCGAGAGATATAATGCGGATATTCGCGATTTTTTTTATTTAATTTCTCGGAAACTGGCCATGTTTTTCGCGCTACGGAATATATGCCCGGCCCGCAGCGCATCCAATAGAAATACGGCATAACAGAAATGAATTTTTTGCATGAGCGTTCGACGCCGTTTTCCGGTATCATAGAATGCAGAAAAGGCGCGGCCGGACGCTGCCCGCGCCGAAAAGAATCTGTGTGGCCGGCATTGGAAACGGTTCTTTGTCGGAATAAGAAAGGAGTCGGATATGTTCAAAAAACGGATGCTGTCAACAGTGTTGGCCGCGACGCTCATGTTGGGCGCGGCAGCGTGCGGGGGGGGGGCGCGTCCTCTGACGTGACCGAAGCCGAATCGCCTTCGGCCAACGATTCCGCGTCGACCGAGGCGGTGACGGAAACGCTCAAGATCGGTCTTTTGGTGCATCAGACCGATTGGTTCGCCGGCGTTGACATGCCCAATTTCTACGAATTCAATGCCATGGTCGCCTATGTGAACGATGAACTCGGCGGCTGGAAGGTCGGCGACACGACCTATGCCTTGGAGGCCGTCAACATGGACGGGCGCTCCGACCCGGAGGCTCTGCGCGCGGGCGCGATCGCGCTTGTGGACGCGGGCGTCGACTTTGTCGTCGAAACCAACGATTTCTGGGTCGTCGCCAACGAAAGCGTATTCGAAGAGGCCGGCGTGCTGCACGCCAGCGCCTACTGCACCTACGTCCCCGGATACCTCGGCGAAGAAAATCCCATGGCCTTTACCGCTTCGGACGGCTCCATAGGCGATTACGCGGCGGGTTTTGAGGTGCTCAACAAGGTTTACCCGGAAGTGAAATCGGTGGTTTGCGTCGAAAACGACAACGGCGTCAACGAACTGCTCTTCGAACGCATGCGGAGCTACGGTTCGCAATACGGCATTGACGTGCTCGACGACTATATCATGTACGCCGGCGACACGACCGACTACTCGGCCGTCGCGTTGCAAATCGTCAACAGCGGGGCCGACTGCTTCATGGGCAACGGCGTGCCCGAGGCCTACGGCGCCCTGCTGAAGGAGGTCCGCGCGCTCGGCAGCGACGCCGTCATGGCCTGCATACAGGGCAAGCCCGTGACTATGCTCATGGAATACGCGCCCGCCGATGCCCTCTACAACGGCTTCACGCTCGGCGCGAGCACACGGGCGTCCGACCTGAACATGAATCCCGATCTGCTCAACAAGGTCGTCGAAAAGGTCCGCGAGCTCTACGGCGACGAGGTGGCGGCCACCTTCGACGGAGCGGCCTGCAACAACCTGTACGTGATGCTGCAGTGCATGAGTATCGCGAATTCCGTCGATCCCAAGGAGGTCGCGAAGGCTTGGGAAAACCTGACGACCGTGGACACCCTTTACGGCACGGGGACGGCCGGCGGACTCGAGACCTACGGAATCGCCAACCACGCCATAGGTCATCCCAAGCCCGTGTCCGTCATCGATCCGGAGGCCGAGGACGGCTGGAAATTCTGGGGCTGGATCGACGTTGCCATTCCGTGACGCGCGAGGCGTCCGCGAGGACCTTGCCTTCGCGTGTTTTTTTGTCCCGCCGGCAGGGTAAAGTCGAATCGGTGAGACGGTTTTGTGTCCCACGCGACGCAAAACGCAGGCGAGCTTTGTCCTATACTGACAAATGAACAGGACACGACTAATGAAAAAGTATGCTGTTGTTGGAATGGGCGCTATCGGGAGCCTTATTGGGGGTTATCTCACGAAAGCCGGTCTTGATGTGACGCTCATATCCGCATTCAGGAGAGAACAGGCTGAGTTTTTAAGAGTAAACGGGCTGACAATAAGCGGTATTGAGGGGCAGGGCGAGGAATTCCACGTCTCTGTAAAATCTACTTTTCTGGGAGATTTGGCGTCCGATACAATGTTTGACGTCATCTTCCTCACGCTCAAGTCAAACGATCTTTTGACGGTAGTAACCGCTCTCCGGCCGCACTTATCGTCAGACGGTTTTCTTGTTACAACGCAAAATGGAATAAGCGAGGAGACACTCATCCCGATAGTCGGGAAAAAGCGGGTAATAGCAGGATCGACGTTTGCCGGAGGCGTTCTCATTGCGCCGGGTCATATGGCCTCGCATGATGGGCATTTTTACGTTGGTGAGCTTGATTGCAGTATGACGGAACGCCTCAACGAGCTTGCATCTGTCTTATCAAACGTACGTCCCGCTTTTACCACAACCGAGATACGCTCGTACCAATGGGATAAGCTCGCAAGGGTTTGTCTGTCCGTGCCCGTAGCCTGCATTTCAGGGCTTTTCCTCGGCTCCGTATTTACTGAAATCAGACTGATGCGCCTGTTTGCGGCGCTCGCGCTGGAGTTATTCGCGGTGGCGGAGGCCGACGGTTACGAACGCCGGACTGTGGAGGAGCGCACAAAGGAGCAGTGGCTTGACATTATTGAGGGGCGCAAGACCGGATTGGAAGACTACAAGGGCGTACCGTGGCCAGACGGAATCATCGACGCCTATACAATGGATATACAAAAAGGACGCCCGTTGGAAATAGACCACACAAACGGCGCCGTTATTCGTCTTGGGAAAAAATATGGCGTACCGACTCCGGTGAACGAGCGTCTGGTAGAGTGCGTGCGCGCGGTAGAAAAGGGCAAGGCGACACCCGGATTTCATCTGGTTGATGTCGTGCTTTGTTGATATTTACCGGTTTAATGCGAGGAGAAATGTAAATGAGAAAAAAAAAGGTTTTGCTGATGTATGCTACGATGACAAAAAATACGGAAAAAGTAGCGATTTGGTTTCGGGAAATGTTTGAGTATTACGGATGGGACGTGATGTTTTTGCGGGTGAAGGCGAATATGGACTGGGCGTCTCTCCAGAAAGACTTATATTTTGACGACTACGATTTGATTCTGCTCGGGAGTCCTATTGTGGGCGGATCGCCATTGCAGGCGATCATTAAGGCGTTCAGTTTCGGTGCCGGCGGCACGCTTGAAAAAGAAGTACAAGAAAATATAGATGAAAACAAGGAGGATGCTTCCGCGCCTGCGGTCCCACCACAGGGGGCCGTTTGGAGAAGAAACAAAGCGCCGTGTCCGGGTATGCCGAATCACAATAACAACAGGCCGCTTGGGGTTGTATTTACCACGTATGGCGGCGGATTTTATGGTTCTGCCGAGTGCCTTGCCACTCTTGAACAGATGAAACTCTATCTTGTGACACACGACGTAGACGTGATCGGGAAATTTTCATGCGCGGGCAAAGAAACCGGACCTGCCGGATACACTGTAGGTGTAAAGCCCAAGGAAGATTTTATTCCGGGACACAAGCAAGAAGGTTCGGACGCGAATGTGCAGGACGCTGAGATGTATACGCTCGGCGACGGTTCACAGGTTCCGGGCTCATATTTCTTCCATTACGACTGTGACAGTAAGCCTGGACGAAGGGAGGAACAGAAAGCGAAGGCTTTTATCTCTGATGTTATTGAGGATTATTTCATGACCTATAACGGCGTTCCCAATCCGCCGATTTCGGAAATAATATCAATCAGTTGAGTAAATTGATGCATGTAGCACGATAGATAGTGTCTACTAAACTATGAAAAACCGATCAAGCACCTTGACAGCCAAATAACGAAGATTGATGAGAGGAAAGCGCAAAAGCCGGGACGTATTAAGCCTCTTTTATGGGCTTCGGGC
>JAISYN010000363.1 GCA_031269915.1 Synergistaceae bacterium | reverse complement strand
CGGCGGCGAGAGCGCGTATTTTATGAATTTGAACCGTAACAAAAAAGGCATGACACTCAATTTGAAAAGCGAGGATGGAAAGGAAATTTTCAGGAACCTTGTCGCGAAGAGCGATATAGTCCTTGAAAATTTCAGGCCTGGCGTCATGGCGCGCCTTGGCCTCGGCTATGAAGACCTGAAAAAGATAAACCCCGCGATCATTTATGGATGCGTCTCCGGCTTTGGTCAAAGTGGCCCCTATTCCCAGCGCGCAGGCTACGATATCATCGGACAGGCGATGAGCGGACTTATGAGCACCACCGGATGGCCTGGAGGACCACCCACAAGAACAGGAACAGCGATTGCGGATGTCGTGGCAGGCATAAGCTGTTGTGTAGGCGTGCTTGCCGCTTACATCAATCGTCTCCGAAGCGGAGAGGGAGAAATGGTGGATGTGGCGCTCGTGGACTCTATGGTGTCCGCGCTGGAGATTATAAACCCGATTTATCTGTGCACAGGCAATATCCCGCAGAGGATTGGGAATCGCTATGAAGCAATCTACCCTTATGATTCATTCCAGGCTTCCGACGGAGGCGTTGTCATTGGCGCGGGCAATAATAAACTCTTCGTGCTGCTCTGCGGCGCTTTGAACATGCCTGAATTATTGGAGGATGCGCGTTTTTCCGACAATAATCAACGTGTGCTCCACCATGCTGACCTCAAGCCTATCATTGAGGAATGGACGATGCGACACACGATTGACGAGATCGTGGAAATATTGCTGAAAGCCGGCGTTCCAGCGGCTCCGATCAACACCATCGACAGGGTGGTCAAGGACCCTCACATTGCGGGGGCGCGCGAGATGTTTGTCGAGATTGACCACCCGAAGGCGGGCAAGCTGAAAATGACTGGCAATCAAATCAAGCTGAAAAACCGGAAGATCGAAAAGTTTGAGCCAGCTCCGCTGCTTGGTCAGCATACCGAAGAAATCCTGAGGGACTTGCTGAACATGAGTGACGAGGAAATCAGGAATAGCGTTGACAGCGGCGTGGTATGACGGGGGCGATTCAGTTATGAGAGAGGCCAAAATCGTGGAAGTTTGTCCGCGGGACGGATTTCAGAGCGTGGAGCGACACATACCGGCTGAGGAGAAAATCAAAATCATCGGTATGCTTGCCGACTCCGGTATAAAAAAAATTCAGGCGACCTCCTTTGTCAGCCCGAAGGCGATTGCGCAGATGCGGGATGCTTCTTTGGTCATGTCCGAAGCTATAAAGCAGCGCCCACATACGCGGTTTTTCGCGCTCGTTCCCAATTTACGGGGCGCGGAATCAGCGGTTGCGGCTGGCGCAAAGGAAATTACAACCGTCATCTCTCTGAGCAAATCGCATAACATGGCGAATATCCGAAGAACGCACGAACAGTCCTTGGAGGAACTCAAGCGGATAAGGGAAAGCTTCCCGGAAATTACGGTTGGAGTGGATATCGCGACCGTTTTCGGCTGCCCCTTTGAAGGACCTCAGACAGTTGCGGAGCTTCTAAGGATGATTGAGGCCGTCTCTGCGCTTGGAGTCAGAGAGATTACGCTCTGCGACACGATAGGCGTAGCATACCCCAAACAGGTTGCGAACGTTATGCGGGAAGCGCTCGTCCATTTTCCCGGCAGCAGCTTCGGCATACATATCCATGACACCAGGAACATGGGCATGATCAACTCCCTGACCGCTCTCGAAAACGGTGCCGAAAGCGTGCAGGTTTGCGCGGCCGGTCTGGGTGGCTGCCCCTTTGCCCCAGGCGCCAGCGGCAATACCGCCACCGAAGATTTTGTGTATATGCTTGAAAAGGAGGGATGGGAAACGGGAATTAATTTTGAAAAGCTGCTCGAAGCGGCAAGGTACATCGTTCAAAATATCGAGGGCGTTTTCAGCGGGCATCAGGTGAACATCACAACACCACAGGCGGGCTCCTGCTGCTGACTAAAAGTCTGAAAAATGGTATGTAAGGGAAGGGGATAATATAATGGAATTGATTTATTGTATCTGCATGGGCGCTTGGTTCCTGTTTAGCGCTCTAGTTTTCCGCTACTTATTGAAAAAAGAATATGATTCATACGGTGTGAATTATTTGCGTCCCGATTCACAAGCCAAAGATTAATGTATCAATGGAAGGAGGAAATTAAAGAATGAACGTTTTTGTAATCGCCGTATTTGCTTCTCTAATTGTCTATCTAGTGGTTGGTTATTTCGTCGGGCGCAATGTCAAAAATGTTGACGACTACTATGTTGCGGGACGTAGCGCCCCGGTATTCCTTATCGTAGGTTCGCTGGTTGCTTCCTATATCAGCACCGGAGCCTTTCTGGGGGAAACCGGCGAAACGGCTTCCGGCGCGTTTATGCCCGTCATGATCGTCGGCGTAATGCAATGCACAGGCTACCTTTTCGGCTCCAACCTGTTTGGGCGTTATATACGCCGCAGCCAATGCCTGACCATACCTGAATATTTTGGCGCGCGTTTCCAGTCCGTCCGGATGCGTAAGTTATCCGCCATTATTATGGTTATTTCGGTTACCGCATATATGCTTTCCGTAACACAGGGCATTTCCACTCTTATGTCCTCTCTAACCGGTATGAGCTATAAGAGCTGCGTGGTGATCGCCTGGGCTTCTTTCACCATCTTTACCATTTGGTCCGGTTCGCCAGGCGTTTTGGTTACGGATACCATGATGTTCTGCGTGTTCATTGTCGCGGCCGTTATCGCAATTCCCAGCGTCTTTATCAATGTGGGAGGCTGGGATACGGCTATCGCCAATTTGGCCAACTCAACGGATGTTCCCGGTATCATCTCCGCCACAGGCAGCCCGGAATATATTGCGTCTACCGGACAAACTACGCTGTGGGCCATATTTTACGGGGTAGTGTGGATATTTGTCGTCATGATAAGCCCCTGGCAGACCAGCCGCTATATGATGGCGAAGGATGAGCATGTGGTGATGCGCTCCGCTATATGGGCTTCTTTAGGCGTAATCATCACCACTAGTTGCCTGTATTTCACCGGAGCTTTTATTACCCTCAAAGCGCCCGGTCTGGGGACGGAGACTATCATCTATGCGTCCTTTAACATGATGCCCCGCATAGTGGGAGTGGTATTGCTCACAGGAATTTTGGCCGCCGGCATTTCTTCCGGCTCCACCTTCCTGTCTCTGTGCGGTTTTGCCGTAACGAACGATCTTTTCATCAAAAAAGATAAGACAGATGAGAAGTCTTTGCTGCGTTTCTCCCGTAATGGAATGCTCGTGGTCAGTTTGTGCGTGTTGGTAATGGCTTACTTCAACCCGCCGGCCATTTTTTGGGTGATGTATTTCGGGGGTGCCGTAATCGCGGGTTCTTGGGCCTTGGTCTCTATCAGTTCCATCTGGAGCAAAAATATTTCAGAAAAAGGCGCTTTCTACGGGATGCTGTTAGGTTTCATTGGCTGCTTCTTTACCCGCCTGGGAGAGGCTCTGGGTTTTTTCACCATCCCAACGATGTGGCTGGATTCTTTTGCGGTTGGTATTTATTTGAGTGTGATAGGCGTACTGGCCGGAAATAAACTAAGCGCGCCCACTGCTGCCGAGATTGCGGAACGGAAAAAAATGTTTGTCGTTCCCGAGTCAGAGAAAGATCCGGTGCGTATGTGGAAAACCTATAGGCTTTGGAGAGTATATGCGTGCTTCGCATTTCTCTTCGCGATTATAATGGTTACCAAATACGCAATTCCCTATCTGAACGCTCTTAGGTAAAATCGGACAAATGGAGGTTACAGTGGTCGAGCGACTGTAACAAATGGAGCGTAACGGTGCTTAAAAAATAACGGATTTCTCAATCACTGAACAGGAGTTGAGCATGGGAATGACAATATCCCAGAAATTGGGCGTAACTGGCGAAAAATTAGCGTTTGATGATTTTCCCGAGTACGTTGTTGACAATGCGAAGAAGCTGATCTTGGACACATTGGGAAATATCATGGCTGCCGGACACCTTGAATCGAGCGCATGTACTGTTAAAATCGCCGAGGACACAGGTGGGAAACCAGTATGTTCCATCATCGGATGGGATATGAAAACTTCGCCGGAAATGGCGGCTTTTTCAAATGGCGTGTTCGCGCATAGCTTCGATATGGATGACGATCATCGCGAAGGCGCAGTCCACCCTTCGGCGGTCGTCCTTCCGGCAGTATGCGCGGCGGCGGAGAAATACGGCGCCACAGGAGAAGAATTTCTGACCGCGTTTATCTTCGGTTCCGAGGTCACGGATCGTGTCGGCGAAGCATATTTGGGCACTACATTCTACCAAGGTTTTCACGCGACGAGCACATGCGGAATATACGGCGCGGCAGCGGCCGTCGCGAAGCTGATGAGACTACCCGCCGAACGGATTTCCGCCGCGCTTGCCGTTGCGAGCAGCAAATCCTGCGGATTAATGCTCTGGAAGTCGGAGGGCACATGGATTAAGCGTTTTCAGGCTGGCAACGCGTCAATGGGCGGCGTGTTCAGTGCCGTTGCAGCCAGTAAAGGGCTTACAGCTCCTGTAAGGATATTTGAAAATCAAGGCGGGGCAGGGTCTTTTGCCTACAAAGAAGATTACGATTGCGGGAAAATCATCGACAGTTTTGGAGACAAGTGGCATATGGCCGACACAAGTATAAAAGTGTATGCCTGCTGCCGCTGGGGCGCGTCCGCCGCTGACTGCGCCATTGTCGCTTTTGAAAAAGGAATTGATTGGAGAGAAATAGAAACGGTGCTCGTCAAGGGCAACAAGATTGCGCGCGATGTGCTCACCGGCCCGGCTAAATACCAGCCCAAAACATGCGTGGAAGCTCAGTTCAGCCTTCCATATATCTTCGCGTGCGCAATTGTGAAGTGAAGGGCAAAGCCACGATCGAGGAGTATACGGACAGCGCCATACGCGACCCGGATGTGCTCGCAATAGCGCGGAAGGTAACATTTGAGATTGATCCAGAGGCGGAAGCCGTGTATCCGCATCACTATCCATGCACAGTCGTCATCACGATGAAAGACGGATCCAGTGAGATGATTCATATCGAATATCCGAAAGGTGATCCGGAGAACCCAGTCACTTGGGAGGAGGCGATTGAGAAATTCCGTTTTATGGCAGGATTTCACTATAAGGAGCAAACGCTAAATTATGTAATTGAGGCTGTCCGCAACCTCGAAAAGGTTGAATGCACAGCGGAATTGTTCGCGCAGATTCGCAAGCGCGACCGATAATGCATACGCGTTAAAACTGACGGGTTTTAATGTTTCAAAATATCATTGCGTAGGGCAGGATATAAATCAGCGATTTTCCGCAAAGGGCTACAAGATTGCCACGAAAGAAGGCAGTCTCTCATGGCAATCTCGGACGCAGAACAGCCGGGCAGCATACCGCCCGCCCCGGCTGTTTTTATTATCGGATGCCTTTACAACTGTTTTAAAATTTTGCCTAAAAAACATTTTCCGACTTTGAAAATCACAATTCTTGAGAACGGGGTGGTAAAATTTTTTTGTTGCGGGGGATGGGGATGTTCAGGATTTTGTCGAAGGAGCGAATAGCTCCGAAGGAGTATGATTTTTGGGTGGAAGCCCCAAGGATAGCGAGCCACACGCGTCCGGGGCAGTTTGTGGTTCTGCGGAGCGGAGACAAGGGCGAGCGGATTCCGCTCACGATCGCGGACTTCGACCCGGACAGGGGGGCTATCAGAATAATTTTTCAGGTTGTGGGAAAGACCACCGCTCTGCTCGCCTCCTTGAAGGAGGGCGGGGAGATAGCCGACATATCGGGGCCTCTCGGCAACCCCAGCGAAATAGAGCGTTACGGAACCGTGATGATGGTCGGTGGCGGCGTCGGAATCGCGGCGCTGTACCCGATAATCCGCGGCCTCAAACAGGCCGGCAACCGCGTCGTAACCATCCTCGGCGGAAGAACATCTGACCTCGTGATAATGAAACGCGAGTGCGC
>JAISYN010000145.1 GCA_031269915.1 Synergistaceae bacterium | reverse complement strand
GTCTTTTCGGTTGGATTTAATTTGGGGCAGGTCTCGCCGGCCGAAACGTTGGTTCAAACGCTTCGCGGGCGTTTGGGCCTGACGGGTTCAAAGGAATCGTGCAACGAGGGGGCTTGCGGGTGCTGCACCGTCATAGCGGATGGCAAGGCCGTTTTGTCGTGCATGATGCTGACGGTCGAGGCGGACGGGAAAAACATAAAGACCATTGAGGGGCTTGAAAATCCCCTGACCGGTGAATTGGACCCTCTCCAGCAGGCGTTTATCGACAAGTACGCTTTTCAGTGCGGGTTCTGCACCCCCGGGATCATCATGACGTCGCGCGCGCTGCTCGACAAGAACCCGCATCCGTCCGATTATGATGTTACGGACGCGCTGTCCGGCAATTTCTGCCGCTGCATCAGCCAATACCACGTGTTGGAAGCGGTCGCCGAGGTTATCGGAAAGCGGGTGTGAGAATAAATGCTATATTCTGACGAATACAAACCCGAAAACTATCGGTACATCGGCAAAACCAACGTGCCGCGCAAGGACGCGAGGGAAATCGTGACCGGCAAGTGCGTGTTCCTCGACGATTTTACGCTGCCAAGGACGCTTATCGGGAAATCCCTGAAATCTCCCTACGCGCACGCGCTGGTAAAGGAGATCGACGCCGAGAAGGCGCGGGCGTTGAAGGGCGTGGCGGCGGTGATCACGTACAAGGAAGCTGATCCTGACTGGAAGTTGGGGTGGCCGCCGCAAAAATCCATCATCGACAGGAAGTTGCGGTACGCGGGAGACACAGTGGCGATAGTCGCCGCGGAAACCGCTGAGATAGCGAAGGCCGCGCTCGACCTCATCGAGGTTGAATATGACGTGCTTCCCTCCGTGATAGACGGCATATCGGCGGTTAAAGAAGGCGCTCCGCAGCTGTACGAGGAATTTCAGAACAACATAGTACCACCCGGCTATCCTCCTTTCCAAAAAGACGGGCCGTTCTGGCAGCTATTCAAGGGGGATGTCGAAAAGGCTTTCGAGGAGTGCGCTTTCGTCGCGGAGGACACCGTGGAATTCGCCAAGATGGCGTCGCCTCTCGCTCCGGAACAACCCGGCGCGATAGTGAGATGGGACGGCGGAGACGATTACACGGTATGGGCAACTTCGCAGAGTTCGTACATCTGCAAAATATTCAACTCGGCCGTAATTCCAAACAGCAACCTCGATATATGCACGTTCAATGTCGGGGGCAGTTACGGAAATAAACAGAGTATTGGTATACCAGTGGTGTTGGCCGCCATGCTCTCCCGCGCGACCGGCCGCCCCGTGAAGTTCTACCAGACGAAAACCGAGCAGTTGACGAGCTTCGAGACTCGCCTCGGAAGCCAGGTTCACGCCAAAATAGGCATGGACAAGGACGGCGTAGTCAAGGCTGTCAAGGCGGATTGGTTTGTTGACACCGGCGCGTTCTGTAATGGCACACAGGCGCAGATAGGGGTCGGAATAGGAGAAACGCAATTGGTGATGGCGAAATGTCCCAACTGGCGCCTCGACACGAACTGCGTAGTCACTAACAAACAGCCCGCGGGCATTGTCAGAGGTTTTGGAGGTCAGGAACTCAACAGTTGCCTAGCGCTTCTGATGGGGCGGACGATGAAGGCCGGAAACCTCGATCCGGTCGAATGTTTCAAGAAAAATTACGTCAACGACGGGGATTTTTTCACGTGGCGCGATGGGCGGGAGTGGCGGGCGCACTCGATCAACTACGTTCCGGCAATGGAAGCGGCCGCCAAGAAATTCGGCTGGAAGGAAAAATGGAAGGGGTGGGGCGTCCCGACCTGGACGAGCGAGGACGGAAACAGGGTCCGCGGCGTGGGGTGCGGGGTCATTGGAAACGCGGATATCGGCGAGGACAACACGGAAGCGTATGTACGCGTCGTACCTGACCTGATGGGGGAAAAATCCCACGTCATCCTCCAGACGAGCGTGACAGAATCCGGGATGGGACAGCGCAGCAATCTCGCCAAAATGGTGGCGGAGATCATGAACATTCCTTACGAGCACGTCGATGTCACGCCGACCTCGACGAAGATCAACCCGACAGGTTTCGGCCTCTGCGGAAGCAGGGGGACGATCACTTACGGCCACGCCATATCCAACGCCTGCGAGGACGTGAAGAAAAAACTCTGCCAACTGGCGGTGCCGTTCCTGGAGGTCGAAGCCGACGCGATGGAGCTGCGCGATTACGGCGTGGGCTGCGTCGCGCGCCCGAGCAAGTTCGTCACCTGGAAGAAACTGATACCGCCGGATCTCACGCTGACCGGATACGGCCAGCATTTGGAGAATTTCTCTACTCCCAACTTCATGATGGTTTTCCTTGAAGTGGAGGTAAATAAGGAAACCGGCCTGGTCAGCGTAATAAAATGGCTGAGCGGCGCCGACGCGGGACAGATCATCGATCCCGCGGCGCTGGAGATGCAGCTTCAGGGCGGTATCGGGGCGGCATGTCTGGACACGGCGACTTACGAGGAACACATCATCGATCCTGTTTTAAAGAGGACTCTGACCTACAACATGATCGAATACAAATGGCGCCCGTTCAACGAATTCCCGGCGTTCGACTCCGTTGTCCTGGAGTCGCAGTTCGACACGTTCCAATTCAAAGCCGTGGGATTGGGCGAAATATCGGGCGCCGCGGCTGCCAGCGCGACATTGCAGGCGGTATCGAACGCGATCGGCGTACAGGTCTCGCAGTATCCGGCCACGCCGGATGTCATTTTGAAGGCCCTCGGCCGCATGTAGGGAGGAAATAATCATGAAGAATTTCAACTACTATCGGGCTTCGGATTTTGCCGAAGCGGCGGAGCGTGCCGAGGAAGGATCGGTCTTGATAGCCGGAGGCACGGATCTGCTTGGCGTTTTGAAAGAAGAAGTCCTGCCTGAGTATCCGAGCGAGGTCGTGTCCCTGAAATGGATTCCGGACGCCGACAAGATATCTGTCGAAGGCGATAACGTTAAAATCGGCGCTATGGCCGTCCTGAACGATATCGTGGAAAGCGATGTCGTTCGCGAATATGTCCCGATGCTCGCCGAGGCGGCACATATGGTAGCTACGCCGAATATCCGCAACGTGGCGACATTGGGCGGCAATGTCTGCCAGGACGTGCGATGCTGGTTTTATCGTTATCCGCATGAGGCGGGCGGGCGGCTCGTCTGCTCGCGCAAGGGCGGGGATACCTGTTACGCGCTCCAGGGGGACAACCGCAACCACTCCATATTCGGAGGTATGAAGACCCACATTACGCAATGCGCGTTGGAATGTCCCGCCGCGACGGATATCCCCGCTTACATGGAACAGTTGCGGAACGGCAACGTGGACGAGGCCGCGAGGATAATAATGCGCGTCAACCCGATGCCGGCACTGACAAGCCGCGTGTGCGCCCATTTCTGCGAGGGGAAATGCAACAGGTCGCTGACGGACGAGAGCGTGTCGATCGGCGCCGTGGAGCGTTTTGTGGGCGATTACATCCTCGATCGCCCCAAAGAATTCTATCCGTTTCCCGACCGGGAGACCGGCAAGTCCATCGCGGTCGTCGGGTCAGGCCCGTCCGGGCTTTCAGCCGCGTTTTATCTCCGCAAGGCCGGAAACAGCGTGACGGTCTACGACATCAAGAAGGAAGCGGGCGGAATGTTGATGTACGCCATTCCGCACTATCGCCTCCCGAAAGACTTGGTGCGGAAGTTCGTCTCCCATCTCAAGGACATGGGGGTAAATTTCGCGCTTGAGACCACCGTTGGAAAGGATATCACATCCGCTCAGCTCGAAGCGAAATACGACAGCGTGTACTACGCGACGGGCGCGTGGAAACGCCCCATTCTCGGCCTTGCCGGAGAAGAACTCACTATTTTCGGCCTGGATTTTCTCGTGGAAGTGAACGAGTGGATGAAGGGCAAGATTGGCAGTGAAGTCCTCGTGACGGGCGGCGGCAACGTGGCGATTGACGTGGCGATCACCGCGAAGCGTCTGGGCGCGAGCCATGTGACGCTGGCGTGCCTTGAACCGTTTGACATGATGCCCGCCGGGAAGGAAGAGATCGCGCGCGCCCGGGAGGAAGGCATCGAGATCATGCCTTCCTGGGGGCTCGACAGGGTGTTGGATGAAAACGGCACGGTAAAAGGCATGAGGCTCAAGCGGTGCGTGAGCGTGTTAGACGAACACGGCTCTTTCAGCCCTCGATACGACGAAAATGAAAAAACCACGGTATACGCCGAAAACATACTGATGGCTGTCGGCCAGAAAGCTGATCTGTCCTTCCTCGACGAGAAGTATCAAATGCAGTTGAACCGGCGCGGCCTCATCGATGTCGCGGAAGACACGCAAATGACGAGCCGGAGGGGCGTTTTCGCCGGAGGCGACGTCACGACAGGTCCCGCGACGGTCATCAAGGCGATCACGACCGGGCGTGCCGCGTCGCGGGGAATTGCCTCTTACCTGGGCGTTGCGCATGACGACGATCCCAAACCTCTGAAGAACTTTTTTGTAACGTGCGACACGGCAGGCATACTCAAGAAAGATGGCGCGAAATTGAAAGAACTGCCCCCCGACGAACGTAATATCAAGACCGAGGACACCTTCAGCCTGTCGGAAGACGAAGCGCTCGAAGAAGCCAAACGCTGTCAGAACTGCGGGTGCTACGCCGTCAACCCATCGGACATAGGAACCGCCCTAGTCGCCTTGGGCGCGACCATACGCACGACACAGCGCGAGGTCAGCGCTGAGGAATTTTGCACCGGCGCGCTCACGGTCCAAGAGCAATTGAACAAAGGCGAGGTCTTGACGGATATCGTCGTTCCGGTAGAACGCGGCGTGACGGCGCATTACGACAAATTCCGGCTCCGCGACGCCGTTGATTTCGCGATCGCGAGCATTGCCACAAAATACGGTTTGAAGGATGGGAAATTCGAAACGGCGCGGATAGTGTTCGGCGGAGTCGCGCCAGTTCCAATGCGGCGCCGCGAGGCGGAAGAATATTTGATCGGCAGGGAACCGTCGGAGGAAATTGCCGACCATGCCGCCGAAATAGCGACAAAGGATGCGATCCCTTTTGAAAGGAATACGTACAAAAAAAACGAGGCGAAGGCACTGCTCAAAGCATCTATTTTGCGGATGAAATAGGTAAATAAAAACTTGGTTTCGGGCCGGAGCGAATGATAGGCGCGCCCGGTCTGAAACCAGGCGGATCGATATGAGCGTGACGGCTGTGAAAGGCAGGGTGTAGGTCTATGGATAAAAGGGAGAAACGTATCGGATTTTGGGCCGGAGTATTGACGATGATGGTCTTGGCAGCGGCGATGGCATTGGTGGGGGCGCTCTACACAGGAAGTGAAATTACCCCGAAGGCATTGCTCTTGACAGCGGTCAGCGCTTTTCTCATAAATTTCGTGACCAGCCTCATAATTCCTGCGTCGAAACTGGGAGAATCGTTCGCGAAAACGTGCGGCGCGAGCGTGGGAACGAAGAAACATTACTTTCTTGTAATGCTGGTGGTCACGTTCATCTACGTCACGGTGGTGAGTTTGGGCATGACCGCAATTAGCGTCGGTCTCAATGAAACGTTCATTCCGGCTTGGCTGCACATGTACCCGGTTTTGTTCGGGGCGGGCTATGTCGTGGCGCTTTTGACGATGCCGCTCGCCATGAAATTGACTTCCGCGCTGCTCCAGCCGCACCAAATGGCCCCATGATTTTGGAGGGAGATAAATATTTGGTTCGTTTTCGAACCTCAGTTGCCTTCTAACATTAGCGATATCACATAGATGCTCACACACTATCTACTTGGAAGGAGAACAAAAATGGATAAAACAATCAGAATGAAGATAAACAGGCAGACGCGTTCATTCTTTATTGGATACGAGGGTTTGGTAGGCGAGATTCCAGATGAAGAGACGCTTTCACACACGCTGCGGGAGCGATTGAACCTTACCGGCACTAAAGAAGCCTGTGGAGAAGGTGCTTGCGGCTGTTGTACAGTTCTGCTGAACAGCAGGGCCGTCCCGAGTTGTCAGATTCTAACAGCGGACTGCGACGGCGCGGATATTTTGACGATCGAGGGTCTGCAAGATCCGGCGACGGGGGAGCTAGATCCGATCCAGAGGAAATTCATCGATAAGTACGCGTTCCAGTGCGGTTACTGCACGCCAGGAATCATTATGACTTTGAAGGGGCTTTTTCTGAAGAATCCGCACCCCGCTACGGAGGAAATCAAAGAGGCGCTTTCCGGCAATCTGTGCAGGTGCATCAGCCATTACCACGTCATTGACGCGGCTGAGGAACTGGCGAGAGAAAACGTGTAAAGGAGGATCAAAATGAGCAAGATCGATTACCGTCATATAGGTAAAAATTCCGAACGCATTGATGCCAGAGACATCGTGACAGGCAAAGCGATTTTCTTGGACGATTATCGAGGCACTCCCACGACGGAACTCCTCTATGGCCATGCGCTGCGTTGTCCGCTTCCAGCCGCGAAGATCACCAAGATCGACATCTCCAAGGCCGAGGCGCTGCCCGGTGTACATGCCGTCTTGTATTACGGCAACATGCCGGAGATGTGCGAGGGCTGGGGTATGAGCGTGCCACCTATCGTACCGGTCTTGAGGGAAACCGCCCAGTATGTCGGCGACGCTGTGGCCCTCGTCGCGGCGGATACCATCCAGATCGCGGAAGCGGCCTGCGACCTTATCGACATAGAATATGAAGAACTGCCGCACGTGTATCACACAACGGAAGCTGTGAAACCTGACGCGCCGCTGGTTCATAAGGAATTCGAGACTAATGTCATACCCGCGGTTCCATTTGTTGGCGAGGATATGCTGATGCACCTCCGGCGCGGTGATCCAGACAAGGCGTTCGAAGAATGTGATTACGTCGTGGAAGGCGAAAATGACTACGGCGCGCGCGGCGTCCCCATGCCAGTAGAGCCTGGAGGTATCATCTTACACTACGATCAGGGGAAACTGAAATGCTGGGCTGCCGCCCAAGGTGTTCACGTGACGCAGATGTCGTTAAGCGGTAAGACGAACAACACTCCGGCTGAGGTCACTGTCTTCAATATCGGTGGTGGGTTCGCAAACAAGGGGATGTATCTGACATTGTCATCTTACGCGGCGGTATTGTCGGTAGCGACCGACCGCCCGGTCAAGTTCAGTGTAACGAGGACAGGACAGATGCTTCTTCACGAGCGCCGCATCGGGCTGTATATGAAGGGTAAGATCGGCATCAAAGACGGTCTCGTCCACGCAGTGAAGGGCGTGTGTTATTTGGATTCAGGTTCTCTCAACGGATGCGGCCAGTGGCAGATGGGTGTCGGTCTGGGCGAGTGTCAGGTGGCCTTCGGTAAATGCCAGAACTGGGACATAGAGGGCCAACTGGTCATGACGAACAAAAGTCACAGCGGGCCTGTGCGCGGGTTCGGCGGTCAGGAGATCAAGGCCGTGCTCATGCCGCTCACTATGCAGGCGGTTCGCAAAGCAAACATCGACCCGTTGGAGTTTTTCATTAATAACTTCGCGCAGACCGGGGACGGCTGGTACTGGCGTGATCAAACTTGGTACGACTGCCGCGAACAGGACTACGTGCCAGCGATGCGCGCTACTGCGGAAAAATTTGGTTGGAAAGAGAAATGGAAGGGCTGGGATAAACCGACACGCGTGAATGGACACAAAGCTATAGGTGTCGGCGTCTCGGTGCATGGAAACGCCGACGTCGGAGAGGATACTTCTATAGCCTATGTACGTATTGATTTAATGAGAGGTTTTGTCTACTTGCACAGCGCGATTGTGGAAACAGGCAATGGGCAGCACAGCAACCTTCGCAAATATGCCGCCGAAGTGCTGAACATACCCTTGGAAAAAGTAATCTTCCCCATGACTGTCGACACGGAGAAGACACCGTTTGACATGGGCGTATGCGGTTCTCGGTGTACGCTTACGACAGGCACAGCCGTCACACGAGCCGCAGAGGATGCACGCCGTCAGCTCTTGAACGCCGCCAGCCGCAAGCTGCACGCTTCGCCCGATGATTTGGACACACGAGACGGGTACGTCTTCTACAAAAATCGTCCAGGAGTACATTTTACATGGGATGCTTTTATAGAACATTTCGGAGAACAGATCACCGGCATCGGCAAGTACAGTGCGGATTATTCCAAGAGCAATTTCAGTATCTTCTTCGCCGAAGTGGAGGTTGATCTCGATACCGGATTTACTAAGTTAGTGAAAATTACCTCTGGGACAGATGTGGGGCAGATCATTGATCCAGCGACGCTGGAGATGCAGGCGCACGGCGGATTCGGTGCCGCGGCGATAGACACCGGCATACTGGACGAGAGCGTGCTGGACAGTTCGACGGGGCACACCATGACTTCGAACATGATCGATTACAAGTGGCGTACGTTCAACGATTTTCCGCCGTTCGATTTTGTCGCACTCGAATCCCTTCCTGAGATTTCTCGCTTCAAGGCCGTAGGTTTTGGCGAGATATCGGGCGCAGCCGGGCCGGCCGCCATCATGATGGCCATATCGAACGCCATTGGCAGAGATTTCTGCCATTACCCAGCAACTCCCGAGAGTGTACTCAAAGCTCTCAAGAGGGTATAAGGAGGGATTGTGATGAGACCGTTTGAACATAAAAATGCAACTACGTTTGAAGAGGCATCTACGCTTCTGACTCAGGTCGAAAACGGGAAAGCGGCAGTGTTGGCTGGGGGAACGGACCTTTTAAACGGGTTCAAACAAGCAATCTTGGCGGAGTACCCCGATTCCGTGATCAATCTGAAGTCCATCCCGGGTTCTGCCGGAATCTCGAACGATGGCGCCGGCGTCACGATCGAGGCGTTGACGACGCTTACGGACATCGCGGAGTCTGATGCCGTACGGGAAAAGGCCGTCGCCTTGGCTGAAGCAGCGCACTCCGTCGCTAGCCCCCTCATTCGCAACATCGGAACGATCGGCGGGAACATCTGCCAGGATGTGCGCTGCTGGTATTATCGCTATCCGCATTCGGCAGGCGGCAGGATGAACTGTGCGCGGAAGGGAGGCGCGACGTGCTACGCCGTCCGGGGCGAGAACCGCTACCACTCCATTCTGGGAGGCATGAAAGCCCATGTGAGTGAATGCACGAAGGGCTGCCCGGCAGGCACGGACATTCCCGCGTACATGGCGAAAATCCGCGAGGGCGACTGGGACACGGCCGCGCGTATCGTGATGCGCGTCAACCCGATGCCCATGATCACGTCCCGCATTTGCCCGCACCCCTGCCAGGACGACTGCAACCAGACGCAATACGGCGATTGCGTAAGTATCATGTGCGTGGAGCGCTCCCTCGGCGACTACATACTGGATCGCGCGGAGGTCTTCTACGCGAAACCTGTCAAGGAGACCGGTAAAAATATTGGCATCATAGGCGCCGGTCCCGGCGGCTTGGCTTGCGCGTATTACATGCGCTCGCAAGGGCACGGTGTGACCGTGATCGATGTCCACGAAAAGGCGGGAGGCGTCCTCCGGTACGGGATACCTCACTACCGCCTGCCCAGGCAGATCGTGGACAGATTCGTGGAGGCGCTCGCGGGCATGGGCGTCACGTTCGAGATGAACAAGACCGTTGGCAAGGACATCCAGGCGGAGGACATTCAAAAGCGTTTCGACAGCATCTACCTCGGCACTGGTGCCTGGAAGCAGCCGATACTGGGCATCAGCGGCGAGGAACTGACTCAGTTCGGCTTGGATTTCCTCGTGGAGGTCAATACATACCTGAAAAAAGCCGCCCAGTTCGGCAGCCATGTGCTGGTATGCGGCGGCGGGAACGTGGCGATGGATGTCGCACTTACGGCCGTCCGCCTGGGCGCGAAGGACGTGACGCTCGCCTGTCTCGAACAGGAACACGAGATGCCCGCTCAGCGCGAGGAGATCGCCCGCGCTAAGGAAGAGGGCGTGAAAATCCTGAATGGGCTCGGATTAAGCCGCGTTATCACCGACAAAGCGGGCAAGGTGACGGGCCTCGAAACCAAGGCGTGCGTTTCCGTCTTCGACGAGAACGGCCGCTTCGCTCCGAAATACGACGAACAATCCACGAGCGTCATAGACTCCGACTGCATCATCCTCGCCACGGGGCAGGGCGTGGACATCAGCTTCCTTGGCGATAAACTCGCCACCCAAATCAAGTCCGACCGCGGCCTGATAGGAGTAGTGGACAAGGAATCGTTCAAGACGAACCTGCCGAACGTGTACGCGGGCGGCGACGTGGTCACGGGGCCGAACATCGCCATCCGCGCCATCAACGCCGGCGTAAGCGCCGCAAAATCAATGAGCCGCGCTCTGGGCACGCCATTCGTCAATACGTCCGAAGAGAGCGGTTTTCTGCACTTTAACGCCGAGGGAGTCGAGAAAAGTGTCGGCGCGAAATTGCCGGAACGCCCCATCAACCAGCGCACGCTGACAGACGAGGACGCGGCGTCGCTGAGCAGGGAGCAGGCGGAAGCGGAGGCTGGGCGTTGCATGAATTGCGGATGCTACTCGGTGAACGCATCGGACATCTCGCCAGCGCTGGTCGCGTTGGGGGGTACGATTATTACCACAAAGAAGCGAATCCCCGCGGCGGACTTCTTCACGACAAAGCTGAAGGCCACTGATATGCTGGACAATGGCGAACTGGTCACGGCAGTACATGTTCCGGATATGTCCGGCTATAGAACCGGATATATCAAGGAGCGCATACGGCCGGCGATCGACTTCGCGATACTGAGCCTGGCATATGCCTATATGCTGGAAGGTGGGAAGATAAGCTCGGTGTCGCTGGTATTCGGCGGCGCGGCTCCCGTGCCGGTCAAGCTGACCGAGGTGGAAAGCTACCTTGTCGGCAAGACGCCTTCGGCGGAGACGGCGAAGGCGGCGGGGGAACTCGCGGCCAAGGGCGCTGACCCGATGTCCAAGAACACATACAAGGTAAGGCTGGCGGAAGCGATGGTGAAACGGTTCGTGGAAGGGATGCAGTGAACCGGCGGCATTGAGCGAGCTGTTTGACAGAGTGATTGAGCGTGTCCGGCAATTCGAAGAACGGCCGGACACGCTACCGAAAGTAAAAGGTGAGTGATTACGATGTTCAAGAGGCTTGTGGGAGCGTTTGTCGGCGGCGGGATGCTGATCCTGTTCGATATCGGAGCCGTATGCGGCAACTTATACTATGGAAAGTACCCTGACAAAGTGCAAGTGCCGCCGCGGGATAGCGCCGTATGACGAATATCAGGGTACGCATCAAACTCACCGCGTCGCTGGCCGCCTTTACCGGCTATGGCGAAAAGAACATCGATCTGCCAGAAAACAGCACTGTCAGCGACGCCATTCAGTCTGCCGGCATTAACGAAAAGCTCGTCAAGATATGCGCCGCGCAAATGAACGGGCTTTCGGTGGACGGCACTTCCGTCCTGAGGAACAGCGACTGCCTGCTGTTATATATGAAAGTGGCCGTCAGTGGTGGATGACCTGCTGCAAAACGAGTGGAACTGTGCGATGATTACCGGCCGTTATGCCCGCCAGACGATGTTCGAAGGCATCGGGTGCGAGGGAGCGGAGCGTATCCATGCCGCTCGCGTCTCGATAATAGGTATGGGCGCACTGGGTTCGGTGGCGGCCGCTCAGTTGGCGCGAGCGGGCGTAGGCTTTCTGCGGATCGTCGATCGCGATTTCGTGGAGCTGGGCAACCTGCATCGGCAAGCCCTATATACAGAAGAGAACGCGGGAAAACAGCTCCCAAAGGCGATAGCTGCGTGCGGCCGCTTGGCGGCGATCAACTCCGAGATTGTGATTGAGCCGGTTGTCGCGGATTTTTGCCGCGCGAACGCGGAAGAGTTCGTCCGGGATGTTGATCTGATCCTGGACGGCACGGACAATTTCGAAACTCGTTTCCTGCTCAACGAAATCTGCCGCAAATGCGGGAAACCGTGGATTTATGGGGGTGCCATAGGAGCTACCGGCGCCACTATGAACATCCTGCAAGACGGCGGCCCTTGTCTGCGCTGCATGATGCCCGTACTTCCGATGCCCGGCGAATACCCGACTTGCGCCACGGAGGGCATTTTGGGCATGGCGAGTTCCATCGTCGCATCCGCGCAAGCGGTGGAAGCCCTCAAGATCATAGTCGGATCGCCAAACATATCCCGCTCGTTCCTCCGTTTTGACCTTTGGGACAATGAGGTCATGCGGCTTGACATGGTTCGGGATCCCGACTGCGCTGTCTGCGGGAAAGGAGAATATGAGCTGCCCCCGCAAGGCTTGACGGAAGGCGAGGAAGAGGAGCGGACCATACCGCTTTGCGCGGACGGAACCTTCCAAGTCTCCCCAAAACAGCGCGCGCGGATCGATTTGGCGGCATTCGCCGTTCGCCTGGAAGAGATCGGCATGGTTTCGCATAACGGCTACCTGCTCAGGTTTGACAATGAGGAAGCCTCATTCAGTTTGTTCGACGACGGGCGCGCCATCATAAGGGACGCAAAGGACGCGGCGAAGGCCCGATCTATCTATGCCGAATACATCGGCTTGTGAATATGTCGGAAGGACTTGACTCATCGTAATCATATCCCAGAAAAACAAGTATGTGACCTCATTGACGAAATACGGAGGAATGGCATTACGGGTAGCTCCGAGATATTGATTGGAGGGAAACAGTTGAAAAGTATTCTTCTGGCAGCAGACGTAAATTAGCGATCCTCCTAAATAAGATGCTACAAGATTGCTATAGGGGAGGGCAGTCTCTCATGGCAATCTCGGACGCAAAACAGCCGGTATAGTACCCCGGCTGTTTTTAGCTCGCCCGGCCCGGCATGAACGCGAGCTAGGTGGTAGAACTACCACTACCTTTTGCTACTCGACTGTTTTAAAATCTTGCTTAAAAGAACATTATTCAACATGACGAAACATCAGGAGGCATAAAATGAGTTTGCCAACGTTCAGGGGCGGCATACATCCGCCCGAAAGCAAATTTTTGACCGAAAACAAGGAAATAGAACTGCTCACGCCAAAGGGAGAACTCGTATATCCCATGTCGCAGCATCTCGGCGCGCCCTGCGCCCCGCTCGTTAAAAAGGGCGACAGGGTTCTGGTGGGGCAGAAAATAGCGGACACCGACGCCTTTGTGTCCGCGCCGATCATGTCGTCGGTGTCGGGTACGGTGAAGGAGATCGGGAACCGCATGACCATATCGGGCGCGCTCGAAACCTGCGTTGTGGTCGAAAGCGACGGCCTGTTCGAACACGCGGCCTCCCTGCTGCCCCACAAGGATTTCAGGGAACTCGAACCCGCGGAATGCATAAGGATAATACGCGAGGCCGGGATCGTCGGCATGGGGGGCGCCACATTCCCCACTCACGTAAAACTCTCGCCGCCTCCCGATAAGCGCATAAAATGGATAATAGTCAACGGAGCGGAGTGCGAGCCGTTTCTCAACTGCGACAACAGACTTATGATAGAACATCCCGAGCCGATCATCGGCGGGCTCGAAATCTGCCTGCATATATTCCCCGAGGCCCAAGGCGTCATAGCCGTCGAAAACAACAAACCAGAGGCCATCAGGCGGATATCGGGCGAACTCTCCGAACGCGGGGGCAACATCAGGGTCGCCCCGCATATGGTGAAATACCCGCAGGGCGCGGAGAAGATGCTCATATACACGATCACCGGACAGGAGATACCCCCCGGAGCGCTGCCGGCAGAGGTGGGCTGTCTCGTGCTCAACGTGAGCACATTGGCCCATATCTGGCACGCTGTCACGGACGGCATACCAGTGTTTTACAGGGTGATATCCATTACTGGTGACGCAGTTGCCTCTCCCCAAAACATCATCGCGCCGCTGGGCACGTCGGTCAGGGAACTCATCGACGCGGCCGGCGGTTTTTCCCGCGAACCGGCGAGGATACTCTCCGGCGGGCCCATGATGGGCATATCCATGAGGTCGATAGATGTCCCTATAGTGAAGGGAACCTCCGGCATACTGGCGCTCTCGCCGGAATCCGCCCCGACGTTCGAGGAATCCAACTGCATCCGCTGCGGCAGGTGTATTACCACGTGTCCGATGGGTCTGTACCCCTCGGCGCTCGACAGAGCGGTGAGACTGAGGCAGTATTCGGCCTTCGAACAAAACGGCGGCATGAATTGCATCGAATGCGGAAGCTGCACATACGCCTGCCCGTCGCGCCGCTTTCTCACCCAGACCTGCCGGGACGGCAAAGCCGGCGTCATGGCCGAACGCAGAAGACAAAAAGAAAAGGAGGCAAAGCGATGAACGGCCCCCTCGTGATAGCCAGTTCTCCTCATATCCGCGCGGAAATGAGCACGCAAAAGATAATGGCGAACGTGATAGGCGCGCTGATTCCGGCGGGACTCTTGTCGATATACTTCTTCGGCCCCAGGGCGGCCGCGGTCATCGCGATCTGCGTGGCCTCGTGCGTGATATCCGAGGCCGCGTGGCAAAAGCTGTCGGGCGTGAAAATCACCGTCTCCGACCTCTCCGCGGCGCTGTCAGGATTACTTCTAGCCTATAACCTGCCCCCCACGATCCCACTCTGGATGGGGGCGATAGGCGGCGTATTCGCCATGATAATCGTGAAACATTTCTTCGGCGGCCTCGGCCAGAACATCATGAACCCGGCCCTGGCGGGCAGGGCTATGATGCTGACCAGTTGGCCGGTCGCCATGACGACCTGGCCGCTCGACGGGGTGACCGGGCCGACGCCGCTTAACGTGATAAAACTCTCCGAGGGCGCGTTGCCGTCCATAGCGGATATCTTCATCGGCCGCGTCGGCGGCTGTATCGGGGAGACGTCCTCGCTGGCGCTGCTGCTCGGCGGAGCGTACCTGATATGGAAGGGAATCATCTCCTGGAGGATACCGGTCGTCTATATAATCACGGTAGCGGCGCTGTCGGCGTTATTCGGACGTTCGGGCGGCCCAGTCGTTGAAGTCCTGTCGGGCGGCCTCATGCTGGGCGCGTTTTACATGGCGACCGATTACGCGACCAGCCCGATGACGCCTCCGGGACAGATGATATTCGCGTTCGGCTGCGGGCTGATCGCTTCGCTCATAAGGGCGTTCGGCGGCTATCCCGAGGGGGTTTCGTACTCGATACTCATAATGAACCTCGCCGTCCCGATCATCGACAAACTGACGCCGCCGCGCGTTCTGGGGGAGGCGAAACGTCATGCCTCAAAGTAACGCTAAAAACGCGAAAAAAATAATCTCGCTCGGCGTGACGCTTTTCACAATCACCGTCGCAACGGGCCTGATCTTGGGCGTCGTGCACGACGTCACCCTCGAACCGATACGGCTCACGCAGGAACATCTCAAGGCAGAGGCGCTGAGGGGCGCGCTGCCCGGCGCGGAGGAATTCAAAACCGAGCGAAAAGCGGAGGACGCCGACCCCATGATAAAGGACATCCAGCAAGCTCTCATGGACGGCAACATCGTCGGCCACTGCGTCACCGTCACGCCGCGCGGCTACGGCGGCATGATTGAGCTGGTGGCAGGGATAACGAACGACGGGCGTCTCGAGGCCATCAGGATTTTAAACCACTCGGAGACGCCGGGGCTGGGGGCGAAATCCGTCCTGCCGGACTTTTACGAACAGTTCAAGGGCGGCGATAAAATGACCGTCGTCAAAAGGAAGCCGGAAACACCGGGCGAAATACAGGCCATATCGGGCGCGACCATCACGTCGAAAGCCGTGACGGACGGCGTGAACATCGCGCTGGAGTATTGGCGCGGACATCTTGCCGAAGGAGAATGAAGATGAATCCTCTTAAAATCATCAAAAACGGCGTCATCACCGAAAACCCCACGCTGATGCAGTGCATAGGGCTCTGTCCGACGCTCGCCACGTCTACCAGCGCTGAGAACGGCATAGGCATGGGCATAGCCGCCACCGCTGTTCTCATCGGCTCCAACATCGCCATCGCGGCCATAAGGAAATTCGTGCCAGACGAGATACGGATACCGATATTCATAGTCCTGATAGCCGGCTTCGTAACCGTGACCCAGCTTCTCATATCGGGATTTTTCCCGGCGCTCGACGGGTCGCTTGGTATATTCATACCGCTCATCGTCGTGAACTGCATCATACTCGCCCGCGCGGAGGCGTTTGCCTTCAAGAATGGCGTGCTCGACTCCCTGTTAGATGGAATCGGAATGGGGCTGGGCTTCACGATAGCCCTGACCGCTATAGGCATAGTACGCGAACTGTTGGGCAATGGAACGGTTTTCAGCGTCAAAATGACCCCCGCCGGCTTCCAGCCCGGCCTCCTGGTGATACTTCCCCCAGGCGGGTTCATAACCCTCGGGATTTTTATGGGCGTCTTCCGAAAATATCAGGACTGGAAGGCCGCGAAACAGGGCAAACCGGCGCCCGTTCACGCGGTCGGTTGCGCGGGCTGCGCCATGTCCGGTCAATGCGGAGCGCCCGCGAAGGGCGGCGGTAATTGATGGACCTGCTCTGGATTTTCCTCGGCTCGATATTCGTCAACAACATAATCCTGTCGCGCTTTCTCGGCAACTGCCCGTTTCTGGGTGTCTCCACAAAGAGCGAGACCGCACGCGGAATGGGCGTCGCGGTGATATTCGTGCTGGTGCTCGCGGCGATAATGACGTGGCTCGCCTACACCTATGTGCTGGTGCCGCTCAACCTGCAATACTTGTACACGCTCGCGTTCATACTTATAATAGCGGCGCT
>JAISYN010000224.1 GCA_031269915.1 Synergistaceae bacterium | reverse complement strand
CCGGTGCCGCTGGCTCTCGCGGCCTCTATGAACTCCGATTCCTTTATGGTCAGCACGGACGAGCGGACTATCAGAGCGAACTGAGGAATAAGCGATATCATTATCGCGAGCAGAAGGTTTCCGAAACCATTGCCCAGGGCGGACACTATACATATCGCAAAGAGAGTGGAGGGAATCGCCATGAGCATATCCATGAGACGCATCACCAGTATGTCCACCCTGCCTCCGTAAAAACTCGAAAAAGCCCCTATTCCGCCCCCTATCAGCATGGCGCCCAGCACCGACAGGAAACCTATGGAAAGGGATATCCGCGTGCCGTATATGATCCGCAGAAGCTGGTCTCTTCCGAAGGCGTCCGTGCCGAACGGGTGGGCCGCGCTCACGCCCTGGAGTTTATTTCTCAGATTATGTCTTACGATAGCGCTGCGGTCCGCGAAAAGGCTGACTCCGACCGACGCCGCGATCATCGCGGCTATTATCACCAGGCCCACGATGGCCAGTCTGTTTTTTGCAAGCTGATGCCAGATCATTCCCAGCTGCGAGCGATGCGAGATCATACGGTTCACCTACCCCTGATATTGCGCTTTTATCCGCGGGTCCACATACGCGTAAATGATATCCATCAGCAGATTGATCAGGCTGAACATCACGGAGAAGAGCAGCGTGCAGGCCATGACGGAAGGAACGTCGACGGACCTGATGGACGATATGAGCAGGCTGCCGATTCCGGACATGCCGAATACCGATTCGGTGATGATAGAACCGCTCAGCAGACCTCCGAAGTTCACTCCGGCGACGGTTATCAGCGGAATGAGAGCGTTGCGCAGACAATGCTTGAATACGATTATCCTGTAGCTGGCCCCTTTTGCGTAAGCCGTTACGACGTAATCCTGCCGGATGACTTCCAGCATCGTGGATCGTGTCATACGCAGCAGGGTGGCGAACGCCGACGCCGAACTCGTCACGGCCGGGAGTATGAAATGCCGGAGCGAGTCGGAACCGAACGGGGGCAGCCACCCCAGCTCCAGCGAAAAAAATATTATTAGGAGGAGCCCGAGCCAGAAAGGAGGTACAGATATGAAGCCGAGTCCCATGACGGTGCTCAGGTTATCGATCCACGAATACTGCTTTACAGCCGACAGAATACCGAGGGGCACGCTTATCACGATGGCGAACAGCACGCTCAGCACTGCAAGTTTCAGCGTGGTCGGGAATCTCCGCATTATCTCCTGCGCGACCGGCAGCCCGGAGCGGTAGGAAGTTCCGAAGTCGCCGCGCAGGGCTTTGCCTATGTAATTGGCGTACCTTATTATGAAAGGGTCGTTGAGCCCCATTTCCTCGTTCAGGTTCGCTATAGCCTCCGGCGTGGCTTTTTCCCCCAGCAGAAGCCGGGCCGGATTGCCTGGCATGAAACTCATTATGGAGAAAATGATCAGGGATATTCCCATTACCACCGGTATCATCAGAAGCAATCTCTTTGCGATATATTTGTGCATCAGCCCTGCCGCACCTCACAATGCGAGGAGATATTCACTATTCACCCGGATGGAGAGGCCCCGGCGGTCCGGGACCTCTCCGTTAAAAGGCTTTACCAGCTAAAATCGTATATATTGTAGAAAGACCAGGGATTGGCCGTAATGCCTTTCAAGTTTGAATCTGCCGCGATGTTGTTCGTATTCCATATAGTTGGAATGACCGGGCAGTCCTTGCTGAGCTTGATGAGCAGTTTCTCGTACAGAGCGGCGCGGTCGGATTCTCCCAATGTTTCTCTCGCGTCCTCCATGAGCTTGTCGGCCTCCGCGTCGATATATCCGCTGTAATTCCTGATTTCGAGCTGGCTTGAGTGAATGGCGCTGAAAAGCAGCTCGTCAATGGTCGGCGCGGTGAACGTGGCGCCGTCGAGAATGATGTCGAAATCGCCGTCAAGTGCCGCCGCGTCGAAGGCTGAACGCTCCAGCCGCCGGATATTCGCGTTTATCCCTATCTCCGCGAGCGAATTCTGAATAACCTGCGCCATCTTGGAGCGCAGTTCGCTGTAGACGATTATCTCGACGGAAGAACCCTCGGCGAGCCCCGCTTCGGTGAAAAGCTGCTTTGCTTTGTCCGGGTCGTAGGGATATTTGTCGACTTTATCGGTGAATCCGAGGTACTCCGGAAGCGCGAAGGTATCGACGATTTCGCCGTCGCCGTCCAGAATGCCGTAAAGGATGGACTCTTTGTCAACCGCGTACGCTATAGCCCGGCGCGCTTTGACATCGCTGAACGGCGCTCTGGCGCAGTTGAGCTGTATGAAGTTGACGCTGAAACCCTTGCCCTTGTGGAGCGTCAGACGGTCACTGCTCTCTATCCGCCTGAAACTGGACTGGGGAACGCTCACATAAGCGTCTATATACCCCGACTCCAAACTTATGACGGCGGAATTGGGGTCCGCTATCACGCGGTATTCGACGTTTTTGATCGGCGCCGGGCCAGTGTGGTAGTACGGATTGGCCTCGAGGGCGACGCTCTCCCCGACCTTCCATGATTTTACCTTGTACGGGCCGGTGGTGACGGGGTTCGACGCGAAAGCGTCACCGAGCTCTTTGTACGCTTTTTCGCTGAAAATACCGGCGGTCGGCAGAGACATGGCGAACAGAAATTCGGGGTACGGGCCGTCGAGCGTCACCTTGACGGAGTTTTCGCCGGAGGCCTCGACACCTTTCACGCGGGCGAAGCTGGGCACCGCCATCGGCATCTCCATGCCCCTTTTGAGCGAGAACACCACGTCCGAGAGGCTCATATCGCTGCCGTCGGAGAATTTGACCCCGCGTTTGACATTGAAAGTATATTCCCTGCCGTCGGGGGAGATCGTCCAGCTTTCGGCTATGCAGGGTTTTATCTCGTAGGTCGTGTTGTCCATGCGGACAAGGGGATCGTACACTATCATGTTTATGCGCATTCCGTTATCGTTCAGGTTGTTGTGCGTGTCGAAATTCGGCGTGTCGCCGTAGTGCCCTATTACCAGCGTGTCTTTGGCGGCTTCGGCCGGGACGGCCCCGAACGTGAAGATAACGGCAAGAGAAATGACGAACAGAAGCGCGAGCATTTTTTTAATTGTTTTCACGGCATACCCTCCTGAATTTTTGAAATAACTTCTTAAACTCAATTTATTATCCGCTGTTTTGAATAGTCGAACCATTCATCTTCCTGTTCGGGAAGCAGATACTCGGTGGTCACTGTTTCCAGGTCGAAAAACTCCTGGTAAGGATCGACTTTTTTGTACTCCTCGTAAGGGCCGTCCCAATTTCTGCGGCGCTCCTTGTAGGCGTGATGCCCCTCGAGCGACTCGTATTCGAAGATCATCACGTATACTTCCGTCGGGTGTCCGTCGCGGTCGGTCTTGCGGTAGTAGCGCGCGCTTATCCATTCCGGGAACAAGGTTTCCTTGTGTTCTTTGATGAAACGGAACCAGTCCCTGATTATCGCGTGGTAGTCCGCCATCTTTACATCCTTTTTCAGCACCCAGGTTTCATATTCCAGAAAACTCACGTCACAGCACTCCCTTGTATTCGTCTTGCAGGCGCGGATTCGGCGCCGGAAGCCGCGCATCCTCCCGTTCTGATTCCAAATCAAATTACGGTTCGTTTGATTTTAGGATCGGAATCGGATCAGAAGATCGCGAGCAGATCGGGTGAAGTGAAACGCTCCACCTCGAATTTATAACCCTCCGGGCCCGTAAAGAAAAAGGATTCCAGAGGCAGATCCTTTACCCGCCTTATTTCCGACAGATGCTCGACCCCGAACGCTTTCACCTGTTCGTGAGCGTCTTCGATGTCGGAGACCGTGAGGCTTATGAGCGCGCCTTCGCGGGACTTGACCTCGATAGACCCTTTCGTGTTGTCGACAGCCCCTATAAATGATTTGTCCCCCAGCCGGTACACGCAGGCCCAGCCGGGATCATAGGCTGTTTCCAGTCCCAGGCCCTCGGAAAAAAAC
>JAISYN010000292.1 GCA_031269915.1 Synergistaceae bacterium | reverse complement strand
CAGGGAGATAACCTCGACCGACCCTCAGCGGGGCTATGTCGTCCAGCAGGGCGCGCTGTTCCCATGGCTGACCGTGGAACAAAACATCGCCGCAGGCCTCAAAGCGCGCCGCGTCTACCGGCACGACAGGGGGCTCGTCGCCCGCTACATCGAGCTGATCGGCCTGCGGGGCTTTGAACGCGCGTTCCCGCATCAAATCAGCGGCGGCATGGCGCAGCGGGTCGCAATCGCCCGCGCGCTGATCAACAAACCGGCCGCGCTCCTGCTCGATGAACCGATGGGGGCGCTGGATTCCTTCACCCGGGCCGACATTCAGGATAAACTTCTGGAACTGCGCCGCGAAGACGACGCAACGATGATCTTGGTGACACACGACGTGGACGAGGCGATTTATCTCTCAGACCGAATCGTCATCATGACGCCGCGCCCCGGTCAAATCAGCGAAATCATGAACATGACGCTGCCCCACCCCCGCCACCGCGGCGGAACGGAGTTTCTCGCCATCCGGCGGGACATTCTCGAAAAACTCCAAATGGCAAACGCGTCCCCCCAGCCGGAATACGCTATTTGATGAGGATGACGCCTCATAACGAAGCCGGGGATTTTCTCGAAATGTCGCGGCGCTGGGCGCGGAAGACATTGTCATGAACTCTTATGGACTTTATCGCCGTCCCGCCGATTATCCTCTGCCCTTTCGACGGAAGGCAATGTATCTCACGTACCACGGCCATGCCGCGCGTAACTTTGCCAAACGCGGGAAATCCCAAACCGTCAGGGTTCCGGCGGCCTCCAAAATCCAGTTCAGGCTGCGCCCCAACGCATATGAAAAAAGAATCATCGACCGACATATCGTCCCACCTGCCAAGCGACAGCGTTCCGTCGTCATGACAAACGCCCGTCTCCCGCGTTGTTTCTACATTTATCCGAGGTTTTGGACCAACCGGACACAATGTTGCGTCGCAGCCGTTGACGAAGTTCTCCATTAGTATCCGGTCGTAATATCCGTTGCTGAAACCTCCCTCGACGATGGATATCTTCACGCTGTCCGCGGGCTGATTTTCATACCTCACCGACCTGTAAAACGAAGCGTTATCGTAATATCCGCTGTCGATATAGGACAGAAAATGCTGACAAGTGCGAGGCGAGCGCTCGGTGAAGAGCGCCGCCTCTATTTCTCCCAATTCCGTGATGATTAGTATCTTTTCCACTCCCCGCGCGTCACTTCCAACTGTAGTGGTATATGCGGTCGTACTGGACATTTCCCGGTTTTATCTCCAGATCGGCCGAATACGCTCTGCTGCCGTTCGTATAAAAGAGGGGTATCAGGGGCGCGTCCGGCGTGAAGAGTCTTATAGCCCGTTCGTACGCCTCGGCCCTTTTGGCGTCATCGTTCACAGACATAGCTTCTATCAGTATGGGATCGACATTCGGGTTGGAATAGTGCGAGAAGTTCATACTGTTGCCGGTCTCTATCAGGTTCATTAGTTCGCTCATATCTTTGGTACCGGACCAGTAACGGGAAATGGCTATCTCATAGTTCCCCTTTTGCCACACTTCCTGGCTGTAAGCGCTGTTATCCAATATTTCGACACGCGCGTCAAAACCTATCTTGTTGAGGTCCTCCTGCAGAGCCGTCGCCAATTTGGGCCATGGATCGGTGTCCATCGTCTTTATCGTGACCGATTTTCCCTCAAGACCGGCGTCTTTTACGATGCGGACGGCTTCATCCCTGTTTGGCGCGGGGAAAACCTTGATGTTCGGGTTTCCGGCGTAATCGGGGCCGCCCGGATAATCGACCACTACCCCCTGCCCCTCTGTGCCGACGAGCAGCAGTTTTTCGCGATCCACGCCAAGGGCCGCCGCGTTGCGGACCGCTTTGTCGGCAAACGTTCCATGTTCGCAATTCATCAGAATATCCATAAATACATACGAAGGATAACTGCTCACGGTCACGCTCTCGCTGTTCGAAAGAGTCTCGACGGAAATACTCGGAACATCGTGTATATAGAGACCTATTTCGCCGGTCTGGAGGGATATGATGGCGGCATTTGCGTCCGACATCGTTTCAAACCTGACCCTATCGATTTTTGCCTTGCCTGCGAAGTATTCGCGGTTTGCCTCGAAAATCGCGAGTTCACCGGGCGTCCACTCCGCCAGCTTGTAAGGGCCGGAACCAATCGTCGTGTCCGCCGTCTTGCCATAGGTCTCTCCGGCGGCTTCATAAGCTTCCTTGTTAACGAGGTATATCCACGTCAGCTTTTCGAGGAAGCTGATATCCCTGTTCTCCAGCGCGATTGCGACGGTGTAGTCGTCAGGGCCGGCGTCGCAGCTCTTCACCCCTGCCATCGCCCAGTTCGTGTATGGGGATTCCTTACCCTTATCTATGTTGAACTTCGCGTCTGCGGCCTTGAACTCCGCTCCATTGGTAAATTTGACTCCTCTTCTGAGCTTTATTAGATAGGTCAGCCCGTCGGGTGAAATTTCCCACGACTCGGCGACGCAGGGAATTATACGGCCGTTCTCGTCTTTGGCCACAAGCGTATCATAGACCTGCATGTGCCCATACGCCTCGTCTCCGTATGCGCCGTACGGATCGAAATTATTAGTCACCTGCACAAGCCCGACCACCAACTCTCTCGCCTCGGAATATCCGGCGGCAGCGCAGCACAGCAGCATAGCGGTTATAACGCGCAAAAAGATTTTTTTCATTTCCTGAAACCTCCTCGTCATTATGTCGTTTGATACATGCGGCAGGCCACAAAGTGCCCGCCGTCAAGTTCTTTCAACTGAATATCACCACAGCAGGCGGCGGCGGAAAAATCGCACCTCGGAAGAAACCGGCATCCGGGAGGAGGATCTATCGGATCCGAAACCTCGCCGCGAATTACCTTCCCCCTGTTTTTTCCGAGACGAGGTTCCGGTATTGCCGACATGAGCGCCCGCGTGTACGGATGAAGCGGATTTTGAAAGAGTTCCTCTGTCGGCGCCGTCTCGACGCACTGCCCCAGGTACATTACCGCAATCTCGGACGATATGTGCCTTACCACCGAAAGATCGTGCGTGATAAACATGTACGCCATTCCCATGGTCTCCTGCAAGTCCATGATGAGATTCAATATCTGGGCCTGTATCGAAACGTCGAGCGCGGATACCGGTTCGTCGCATACTATGAACTTCGGCTCAAGGGCAAGTGCCCTTGCTATGCCGACTCTCTGCCTCCGCCCTCCATCCATCTCGTGAGGATATGCATTCATGCAGTTTTCCGCGAGCCCCACCGTCTCCATGAGCCCAACTACCTTTTCCTCCAACAGGGCCCTGTCCCTGCACACTTTATACTCGATCAGGGGCTCCGATATTATATCGAACACCGCCATTCTCGGATCCAGGCTCGAAAAGGGATCCTGAAAGATTATCTGCATCTCGCGGCGCAGTTCGCGTATCCTTCTCGTGCCGAGCCTCAGAATATTTTCTCCCCTGTATAGGACTTCTCCGGCGCTCGCTTCCAACAGCCTGAGCGACAGCCTTCCCAGAGTCGACTTGCCGCAGCCCGACTCTCCGACAATACCCATAGTGCGGCCTTCGGCTATTTTCAGGTTCACGCCGTCAACAGCGTGAAGATACCCGCTTCCGGCCTTGAAATATTTCTTCAAGTTCACCAATTCGATCAGAGGCGTCATATATTCAAGCGCCCGCAAATCGGAGACACGCTATCGCGTGTTCCCCGGCAACGGTGACGGGAGGAGCTTGTCCGCAAGCCGCTTCGCGGTACCTGCACCTCTCGGCGAATTTGCATCCGTCCGGCAAATTCGCCGGATCCGGCATCAGACCGTCAATGGACGCCAGCCTGCGGCTTGGCGCGCGCAGACCGGGTATCGCCCCGAAAAGCCCCTCGGTATAAGGATGGTGGCGCTCGCTCTCGAATATATCCCGCGCGCTCCCCTGTTCGACTATTTCCCCGGCGTACATTATCGCCACCCTGTCGCATATCTCCGCGACCACGCCTAAATCGTGCGTGATCATTATCATCGACGTTCCGAGCTTGCCCTTGAGATCCCGCATAAGTTCAAGCACCTGCGCCTGTATCGTGACGTCAAGGGCGGTGGTCGGTTCATCAGCTATGAGCAGCTCCGGCTCGCAGGCAAGGGCCATCGCTATTCCCACCCTCTGCTTCATGCCGCCCGAGAACTGGTGAGGATATTCGTTTTTCCTGCGCGGGGATATGTTGACGAGTTCGAGCAGTTCATCAACCCTGGCGTCCAGCGCCGCGCGCTTCCCCGAATCCGCGGAGTGAATCTCGAGCGATTCACGTATCTGTCCGCCCACCGACGCCACTGGATTGAGAGAAGTCATCGGATCCTGAAATATCATGGATATCATGGCTCCCCTCACGGCTCTCATATCGCCGGAAGGCTTCTTCAGGAGGTCCTCTCCTTTGAACAATATTTCGCCCTCGGTTATCCTGCTCGTTCTTTCCGGCAGCAAACGCATTATCCCAAGGGCCGTAGTCGTTTTTCCGGCGCCCGTCTCTCCGACCAAACCTATGACGGCGCCCTTGTCAAGTGAGAAGGAAATTCCGTTTACGGCCTTCACAACAGACTCGTCCGACCGATATTCCACGCGAAGCTCCTTTATCTCCAGGAGGCGCTCCATCGTCAATCCTTCAGCCTTGGGTCCAGCGCGTCCCGAAGCCCATCCCCCATCAGGTTGACTGACAGGGCTGTGAGCGTGATGGCAAGCCCGGGAAATATGACCATATGAGGGTACTTCAGCATGTAATCCTTGCCTTCGGAGAGCATCGAACCCCATTCAGGCGAGGGCGGCTGTATGCCCATCCCGAGGAAGCTCATGGCCGCGGCCGAGATAATCATGGTACCGACGGACATTGTGGCTTGTACTATTACCGGACCGATGGCATTCGGAATCACATGGCGCCATATTATGCGGCCGCTGCTAACCCCGCAGGCTTTTGCCGCCTCTATGAAATCCATTCCCACTATGTTCAGTATCGAGCTTCTGATCACTCTTGTATAGTAGGGTACCATCGCCAGCATCAAGGCAATCAGGACATTCACTATGCCGGTCCCGAGCGAGGCGACAATCGCCAGGGCAAGCAGCATAAACGGCACGCACATTATCGTGTCGAGCACTCTCGATATGGCGGCGTCGACGGCCCCGCCGAAATATCCGGCCGCGGAACCCAGGACGCCTCCTATCGTTATCCCTACCGCTACCGCGCTCATCCCGAGCAGCAAAGAGTTTCTCGCTCCGTGTACAATCCTGGCGAATATATCCCTCCCGTACAGATCCGTCCCAAACAGGTGAAGTTTGGACGGAGAAAGATATCGTTCCGACATATTCTGATCGAGCGCGGCCGACATCGGCACTATGAAGTCGGCCAAAATGGCCGAAGCGAGAATTATGGAAAATACCGCCAGCCCGATCATCGATGTCCTGTTCTTCTTCATTCTGCGCCATACTTCCCTCAAACGGCTCTTTCTGCGAAATTTTCCCCTCATACAAACGTCACCTCTGGTACCGCGCTTTGATCCTCGGGTCGATATATGCGTAGAGTATGTCCACGGCCAGCATGACCAGCATAAAGAAAAAGGCCAGAAACAGCGCGCATCCCGTAACCTGAGGCACGTCTTTCTTGTGGATCGAGTCGATTATCAGCTTGCCCACCCCGTTTATCGAAAACAGAGTCTCGATTACCACCGCGCCGCCCAAAAGCCAGCCGAACTCCATACCGGCCACTGTGACTACCGGAAGGAGCGCGTTTTTGAGCGCATGGTTTATTATCACGCGGCCTTCCGTCTGGCCCTTGCTTCTTGCCGTCCTCACGTAATCCTGTCTTATGGTTTCGAGCATCGTAGTTCTCATGAAGCGCATGATAGTGGCGGCCACCGGTATGGAAAGCGTGAGCGCGGGAAGTATGAAGTGCGCGGGCGTCTTGCTGCCGTACGATGGCAGCCAGCCAAGCTTCAGGGAAAACAGCAATATCGCCATCATTCCAAACCAGAAACCGGGCATGGAGGCCATAAACATCGCCGCCGCTGTACCGGTAACGTCAAAAATGCTATATTGCCTCACGGCGGCCAAAACTCCGAGCGGCACTCCTATCGCCACGGCCGCCAGTATCGAAACCACCGCGAGCTTGACTGTGGTGGGAAAGCGCATCGTTATCTCCTTGAATACCTCCCTCCGGGAGTTGTAAGATTTGCCCATGTCTCCGCGCGCCAGATTGAGAACGTAGTCGATATACCGAACCATTATCGGCCTGTCGTATCCCAGTTCGCTGTTGAGTTTCGCCACAGCGTCAGCCGATGCCCTCGGCCCCAGCATGACAGCCGCGGGATTGTTCGGCGTGAGGCTCATTATCCCGAATACTATGAATATTATCGCAAGAAGGGTAGGAATTACCAGCAGCACTCTCTTGAACACGTACCTTCCCATCCGTTCACTTCCCCGTTCGCCGGAGCGCGCCGGCGTCTTCGGATTCGTCGTCGAAGTAGTTCGGACTGACGACGGACAAAACTTTGACGGAATTATTAGTCAGGTTCACCCAGTTGTGAGGGATATGAGACGGTATATGGACGCTGTCGCCAGGGTAAAGTTCATACCTGGCTCCTTCCATCAGCCACGTCAGCACCCCCTCCAGAACATAATGAAACTCCTCCCCTTCGTGTGATACGTAGTTTATATCATCCAGCTTTTCACCGGGCAGAAGCAGGGTTATAACAGGATCCATGATGTATTCACCGAAATTATGGGCAATTCTCATATATACTTTGAGATTGTTCCTAATCACCGGCTTTTGATTATAGCTGCGAAATATGAACTCTCTGGCGTTTTCTTCGGCGCTATCCCCAAGAAAATAGAACAGGGACGCCTTGAGGCATTTCGCAATCGCCTGCAGCGAAACGGTGTCTATGCTGCTGAGGCCGCGCTCGACCAAAGAAAGGTGGCTTATCGACAGGCCGACCTGTTCTCCAAGTTCCTTCAGTGTGAGGCGCTGGGCTTTCCTGAGTTTTTTTATTTTATTGCCAAGCTCTTCGTTCATTTTTTACATCGCCGCCCGAAAAACGCTCCTCCCAAAAGAGGCGGCGGCCCGGAACTGAGCCCGGGCAGCCGCCTGCGGTTCAATCGGCCCACGAATAATCGTAGAACTTATTGTACTCGACCATACTATCCTCGATTTTGACAGCTTTGGAGTAAGCTCTGCTGCCGTTGGGATAGTAAAGAGGAATGGCCGGCACGTCTTCCGTGTATATCTTGATCGCTTCGGCGTAGAGAGACTTGCGCTTCTCCGGATCTGTTTCGGCGACCGCGCTGTTGAGTAATTTGTCCATTTCCGGGTTGGAGTAGAAGCTCCAGTTCCCTGGAGCGCCGATGCTTACGGTATTGAGGGAACCGTTCATTATTTCGTCGATGTCTTTGCCAGCGGCCGCCCAACGGCAAACCTGGATGTCGAAATCGCCCTTCCCCAGCACTTCGTCGATAAACGCGCTGCGCTCCATCAACAGAACTTTTACATCAAGCCCAGCTTCGGTCAGAGCGGACTGCATGATCGTGGCGAGCTTAGGGTAAGGATCGGTCGAGTAAGTCTTCACGACCACCGATTTGCCCTCGTTGCCGGCTTCTTTTATCAACTGCCGCGCCTTTTCGATGTCGGGTTCATAAGGCCACACATCTTTCAGTCCCGGGTCTCCTTCGGTGTACCCGGCGCGGTTCCCCGGATAACCGGCGGTAGAACCTTTGCCCTCCGCGCCCACGAGCAGTTCTTCCCCGCGGTCGATTGCGTACGCCACGGCCTCCCTCATCTTCCTGTCGGTGAACATGCCTTCGCGGCAGTTCATGAATATGGAAAACAGTATAGTGGATGGGAAGTCGACCAACCTCACATTCTCGGTCTTTTCGACCTGCCCGTAAAACAGCCCCGGGATGTCGTCGAAGAACGTGTGGATTTCGCCGGTTTGGAGTGCTATTATCGCGGCGCTGACGTCGGATATTATCTTCAGCCTGACCTTCTTGATGGCAGGAGCGCCAAGATAATAGTCCTCGTTTGCCGTGAACACGAAATACTCCCCGAGCTTCCACTCCTCAAGCTTATAAGGACCAGTCCCCACAACCGTCTCCACCGACGTACCGTATTTGTCGCCGAATTTCCCGGCGGCCTCCTCGCTCAAAATAGCGCAGTAGTACGGGTTCGACAAATATTCCAGAAAACTCACGCTGTTATTTTTCAATTTGAGGACGACAGTGTGGTCGTCAGGGGTATCGACGCTCTCTATCAGCGGTTCGTATATCCATGAGGTATACGCCGACTTGATGAGTTCGCCGATTGAATAACGGACGTCGCTCGCTTTCATCTCTTTCCCGTCCGAGAATTTGACCCCTTTCCTCAGATAAAACGTATAAGTCTTGGCGTCGTCCGAAATGTCCACTTTTTCCGCCAGGAGAGGAACGTTCCTGCCGTCCTTGTCCTTTGTCATCAGCGTGTCGTATACCTGAGCCATGCTGAAAGTCTCGTATCCGTTCGAAGTCGTGAAGTAGGCGAACGAGTCCGTCAATTTGGGAATTCCAACCACAAACTCACCGGAACGCCCGTTTGAAGCGCCTTCATCCGACGGCTGCGCGCCGGCTTCGACCCCCCGCATGGTAAACGCCAGGACCAGCACAGACATAACTAACAGAACCCACGCTGCTTTCTTTTTCATTTGCCATTCCCTCCCTGTTTTTATTTAGTCACTTAATTAAAGAGCGCAAGCTACGAAATGCTCTGGGGATTTTTCGGAGAGCGGGATATCCGCTCCTATGCATTTATCCTCCGAAAAGTCGCACCTGGCCGCGAAACGGCATCCCGGCTTCGGGTCGATGGGATCCGATACCTCCCCTCTGATCAGTGTCCTGTCTTTGCGGGACGACAGCCTTGGCCTCGGTATGGCGGATAGAAGCGCTTTCGTGTATGGGTGCAGCGGATCGCGAAAAAGCTCCTTCGTCGGGCATCGTTCCACGCACTGTCCTAGATACATCACGGCTATTTCGTCAGAAATATGCTTGACGACGGACAGGTCATGAGTGATGAACATGTAGGTGAGTCCCATCTCATCCTGGAGATCCATCAGCAGGTTCAGTATCTGGGCTTGTATCGATACGTCAAGCGCGGATACCGGCTCGTCGCAAACGACCAATTTGGGAGACAGCGCGAGAGCCCTCGCGATCCCGACTCTCTGGCGGCGTCCGCCATCCATCTCGTGAGGAAACGTGTCGACGTAACGCTGAGCCAACCCTACCGTGTCCATCAGCTTTTTAATGCTGCCGGCGAGTTCGGCGGCGTCCCTGCATACATGGTTCATCTGAAGCGGTTCCGCGATAAGTTCGAAGACCGACATGCGCGGGTTCAGGCTGGAAAACGGATCCTGGAAAATTATCTGCATCTGCCGGCGTATTCTGTTCATCTCCGCCTTTTTATACCTCAGGATATCTTCCCCTTCAAAATATATTTCCCCGGACGTGGCTTCCAGCAGACGGAGCGCTACCCTGCCCAGCGTGGACTTTCCGCACCCGCTCTCTCCTACAATGCCAAGAGTTTTGCCCTTCGCGATTTCGATGTTTATTCCATCCACGGCATGCAACAAGCCTCCGCGGACTTTGAAATGCTTTTTGAGATTTACAGTCTTGAGCAGCGGCTGCACAGTCATACCTCCCTCCCGAACAGATGACAGGCTATATAATGCCCGCCGGAAACACAAACAGGAGGAACGGCCGAATCGCAGGCTTCAACGCGTTTGCCGCACCGTGGATGAAATTTGCATCCGCCCGGAAGCGCGGACGGATCCGGCATAAGGCCGGCTATAGAATTCAACCTTTCCGATTCTCTGTCGAGATCTGGCAGCGAGTTGAATAATCCTTCCGTATAGGGATGGTGATTAGTGGCTTCGAAAATATCGTAAACCGATCCTTTTTCTATTATCTCCCCGGCGTACATTATGGCGACGCTGTCGCACGTTTCGGCCACTACGCCAAGATCGTGGGTTATCAGTATCATCGACGTGTCCATCTGCTTTTTCAGATCATCCATAAGCGCCAGTACCTGCGCCTGGATGGTGACGTCGAGCGCCGTGGTCGGCTCGTCGGCGATCAAAAGCTCTGGACGGCACGCAAGGGCGATCGCTATTACCACCCTCTGTTTCATACCCCCTGAAAACTGGTGCGGGTATTCGTACTTGCGCCTCGGCTGTATGCCGACGGAAAAAAGAAGCTCATCGACCCTCGATTCCATCTCGGCCCTCGTCATCTCAGGGCTGTGGATCTCAAGGGATTCGCGAATCTGCGCGCCCATTGTAATCGTTGGGTTGAGCGACGTCATGGGATCCTGAAAAATCATGGAGATCTTGTCTCCCCTTATGCGGCGCATCTCGTCCTCAGTTTTTCCGAGCATATCGACCCCATTGAAGAAAACACCGCCTGCGGTGATCTTTCCGGTTCCAGCGGGCAAAAGCCGCATTATCGAAAGCGCCGCAGTGGTCTTCCCCGCGCCGGTTTCGCCGACCAGCCCCATAGTTTCTCCGCGTTCGACATCGAGGTCAATGCCGTTCACCGCGTATACCGTCGCATCCTCGGTACGATACTGAACCTCGAGTCCGCGAATTGAGATAAGCGGAGGCGCCATATCAATCCTTAAGTCTCGGATCGAGAGCATCTCTGAGCCCGTCGCCCATCAAGTTGAGCGAGAGAGCGGTGAGAGCTATCGCCAGACCAGGGAAAACAACCATATAGGGCGCGCTCTGCATGTAATCCTTGCTCTCGGAGAGCATCGAGCCCCACTCCGGTTCCGGCGGCTGTATCCCCATGCCAAGGAAACTCGTCGAGGCCGCCCATATTATCATGGTTCCAACGGTCATCGTGGCCTGCACTATTATCGGCCCCATGGCGTTGGGGAGGACATGCCTCAGTATGATATACCTGTCCGGCGTTCCGCACGATCTCGCGGCTTCTATATAATCCTGTCCGACTACCGTGAGAATGGCGGAACGGATGACGCGAGTGTATGTAGGAACCATCGATATCATAAGGGCTATGAGGACGTTCACGAGACCGGGGCCGAGCGCCGCCACTATGGCCAGTACCAGCAGCATGAACGGGATGCACAGTATGGTGTCTACCAGGCGCATTATGACCGTGTCGGCGATCCCGCCGTAATATCCCGCGCTGGCCCCCAGCAGTCCTCCGATAGTTATCCCCACGACTACCGCGCCGATCCCCATCAGCAGGGAACGCCTGGAGGCGTGTAATATTCGGGCGAAAATATCTCTTCCGTAATTATCGGTGCCGAACCAATGCGCGGCGGACGGAGGCTGAAGGCGGTCGGCCGTTTTGCCGGAAATGGCGTTTTTGTAAGGCGTTATCACGTCGGCAAATACGGTCAGCAGCGCTATGACCCCAAACATTACGAGACCCAGCATCGCTATCTTGTTTTTCTTCATGCGTCTCCAGATCTCTCTGCCTCTGCTCTTCCGTTTGAACTGCCTGGGCTGAAACGCCGTTTCGGTTTCACTCATGATTGAGGCCCTCCTTTCCGCTTACCTTATTTTCTGATATCTGGCCTTGATGCGCGGATCGATGTAGGCGTAGAGAATGTCGACGAACAGCATAAGTATCATGAACGACGCGGCCAGAAATATCGCGCAGCCCGTAACCTGCGGGATGTCTTTCATTCGAATGGCGTCTATTATCAGAGTTCCGACTCCGTTTATTGAGAAAACCGTCTCTATGGTGACAACGCCCCCGAGCAAACCGCCGAATTCCATACCAGTAGCGGTTACGACAGGAAGAAGCGCGTTTTTCAAAGCATGCACGAATATTATCTTGTATTCCGACTGCCCTTTCGCCCTCGCCATGCGAATATAATCCTGCCTTATCGTCTCCAGCATCGTCGCCCTGGTGAGCCTCAGAAGAGACGCTGCCACCGGAAGCGCGAGCGTAATTGACGGCAGCACGAAGTGCCTCCACGAGTCCGCTCCGTTCGACGGAAGAAGTCCGAGTTTGAGTGAAAACAGCACGATGGCCATCAGGCCGAACCAAAACCCCGGAATAGAAGCCATGAACATGGCCATCGCCGTACCCGCCACATCAAACAGGCTGTACTGTTTGACCGCGGCCAGTATTCCAAGCGGGACGCCCGCTAAGATAGCAATGAACACCGCGAGCGCGGACAATTTTATGGTCGTCGGAAAACGCCCGACGATAACCTGAAAGACAGGGCGTTTCGTTCTCCATGATATTCCGAGATCGCCGGTCGCCGCGTTTACGACGTAGTTCAGGTACCTCGTGAGGAACGGTTTGTCGAACCCCATCTCCGTCCTGGTACGGGCTATAGCCTCTGGAGACGCTCTGTTGCCGAGAATTATCTGCGCGGGATCTCCGGGCGTGAGGCACATAATGCCGTACACCGTGAAAACTATCGCAAGAAGCATGGGAACGAGCAGCAAGACTCTTTTTATGATATAGCGGGACAATGCCATTCCTCCTTTCGCTCATTGCCGGAATTATGAGTAACAGCCGAATCCGCCCGCCTTCAACAGATATCTCTCCACCGGATATCATAAAACAGTCCCTATACTGAAAAGCAAGCTTAAAACAACGTTTAATCAAAATGGAACAAAAACGGACGATATTTAATATAATTGACAATTAACGGTACGTCAAGTCAATTTTACATTTCGAAAAAACATGGGCAAATAATTTATAATATTTGACACACCGATAATTTTTATATATTATTTTTCATATCATTAAAATTTTCGGACGACAGAACAACAATGGCGGAGCGCTGCCCGGACCCCGCTCCGAGTTTCGATGACAGATGCGAGAGGTGGTTTGGCATGTCACAAGACATATATTCGGCGAGGCGCGAGAAAATTTGCAAATACCTGAGCGAAGCGGGTTTCGACAAAGCTCTCGTTGGAGAACCATTCACGTTTTTTTATCTGACCGGGGTGATGCTCCACCCTTACGAACGCTTCATGGGATTGGTCATAGACGCGCGGAACGGACAAACGGACGCGATCATTCCCGGCGTCGATATAACCCGCATGAGTGGAAGCGGCGTGAGCGAACATGTTTACGATGACGCGTCCGGGCCTTCGAAGCTCTTGAAAAAATTCTTCTCCGGATGCAAGCGGACGGGAGTCGAAATGGAGCACTACACCATGAAAACCGGCGAGATTTTGCGGAACATAGGACTCGAAGCGCGCGACGTGAGCGGCGTTATAGGGCTCGCGAGGCTCAAAAAAGACGAGTATGAGATCGAACAGATCGAAAACGCGGCCGCCTGCGCGGACAGAGCCCTCGCCTCTATAAAGGGAACGATTAAACCCGGCGTGAGCGAAAAAGAGATAAGCCTCGCGCTCCTGTGCGAAATGTCGAAAACGCCCGGTTTCATACCGGATCCGTACATTATACAGATTCTCACAGGCCCGCGCTCGGCAAATCCGCACGGAATATCAGGAGAAGCCCGGGTTGCGTACGGCGACGTAATGACGATAGATTATTGCGGTTATTATAATTTCTATTGGTCGGATTTCACCCGCACTATGTTCGCGGGAGAAGTAAGCGACGAGTTCCGCAATATATACGGAATAGTTTTGGACGCTCACTTAGCGGGCATTGATGCCGCGCGTCCCGGAGTTCCGGCAAGCGCTGTCGACAAAGCCGCGAGAGACGTAATAACAAAATCGGGCTACGGCGGCGAATTTGTACACAGGACAGGCCACGGGATAGGTCTCAATGTTCACGAGCCTCCGAATATCCACTCCGGGAACGACGAATTGATTCTGGAAGAGAACATGGTGTTCACCGTGGAGCCCGGAATATACCTGGAAGGCCGGGGCGGGGTGCGTATTGAGGACGATGTGTGCGTCACGGGTGACGGATGCCGGAGCCTGAACACGTACAGCAAGCGAATCGAAGACATGATACTGCCGGTGGATTGAAATGGGGGCGTCGAATTTTCTCAAACTGCTCAGCGATGAACAAATTTCATATGTCCACGAATCGGCGCTGCGGATAATCGAACGTTTTGGCGTGAGCGTGGAGGACGCGGCGGCGAGGGATCTGCTGTTGTCCCGCGGCTGCCGGGAACTCGCCGGCCGCGTCGCCATAACGAGAGATTTCGTGGAATCGGCCCTCGAAGGCTTCCGTCCATCCATCACTCTTCGCTCTCCTGCCGGCGCCGTAAAGAAATTGGGAGAGGGAAAGCTTTTATGTCATAGTACCGGAGGCGCGCCATGGATTGCGGATTCCGCGGCCGGAAAACACCGCCACGCGTCGATGGAGGACCTGATAAATTGCGTTCGAGTAATGAACCGCATGGAAGGGTTAGATCTTCCATGCGCCCTGGTGTACCCGTCGGAAATACCTCCGCAAATCACCCAGTTCGTGCAAGCGGCGACGCTCTTCAGGTACAGCGAAAAACCAGTGATGTGCCCGGGGGTCTCCTCTTTCGGCAATGCCCGATATATCGGGGAACTGTTTAAGATGTTGGGAAACGATTGCGGGATCGTCGGGATATCCCCGGAATCTCCCCTGTTTTGGCCCAAGGAAATAACCGATTCGGCCAGGGTCTTCGCCGAACTGGGAGTGCCCTTGGACATATTGGCGGCGCCAATGGCTGGCATGACCGCTCCAATCACAACCGTAGGCTGCGTGACGATGTGCCATGCGGAAATACTGGCGTTTGCGGCCTTCTGCGGCGCAATTAACCCACAAACGCCCCTAGTCTATGGAGCCCGCGCGTTTTCCGCAAACATGCGTACCTGCCAGGTCGCGGTCGGTTTGCCGGAGACAGGCACGGCAAGCGCGATGAGCGCTATGCTCGCTCAAAAATGCGGTTTGCCGTCGGACGTTTACGGCGTAGGATGCACAAGCTGCGATATGGACGAACAGGCCGGTTATGAGAAAATGATGTGCGGACTGCTGCCCGCGCTTGCCGGAGCGGATATGATAACCGGCCTTGGAAGCCTTGCCAGCGTGATGTGCGGCTCGCTGGAACAGATTGTAATCGACGACGAGATAGTTCTCATGATAAAAAAAATTTGTTCCGGTTATGATGTCAGCGAAGACACGATAGGTTTTTCCGCCATCGAGGAAGCGTTGCAAGGGGACGGAAATTTTCTCGCCGAGGAACATACCGTGGAACATTTGAAAAAGGGGGCTGTTTTCTCGCCGGCCATAGGTTTCAACGGTCAGCTCATGAATTGGATAGACGACGGCAAACCGCCGATCGGAGAAAAGCCCCGCGCTGCGGTAAAAGATATAATCGCCGAAAAACCGCGAGTCATCCTGGACGAAGCCCTCGACAGAGAGCTTCACAAGTTGACGGCCGCCGCCGAAAGAGAGTTAGTCAACGTAATAAATCAACCTTTTTAAACTCTTTCATGATAAACAATCTGAGCCGTCGCGGATCATTATCCGCGTAATTTGATATAATGAAAATATCGTTGCCGGCATAAACGCATTTTATCGAACGGGGGTTCAGACATGGGGTGGAGAGAAGCGATCGGATCCGTCGCCGATAAAGCGCCGTTCGAAACCGGTTTGTACGTAAAACGTCTTCGCACCGGGGAGACGTTCGCGCGCAACGAAAACGGGCGGTTCGTATCGGCGAGCGTCATAAAGCTGTTTATACTCCATCATCTTTTTTCCGAGCGTCC